>JBLIKG010000180.1:0-5032 GCA_047636255.1 Roseivirga sp.
TTAATGCACAGTCTGACAAACTGAAAATCGCTAAATTAAAATATAATGGAGGCGGTGATTGGTACGCTAATAAAACGGCACTTACCAATTTAGCAACCTTCTGTAACGAGAATCTAAAAACGAATATCGATACCCAAGATGCCGTGGTTGAAATCGGAAACCCCAGCCTTTTCGACTATTCTTATGTGTACATGACGGGACATGGTAACGTGATTTTCGCCAATCAAGAAGCTGAAAACCTTCGCAATTACCTGATTGCAGGAGGCTTTCTGCACATAGATGACAATTATGGTTTAGATCAATTTATCCGCTTAGAAATGAAAAAGGTTTTTCCAGAACTAGAGTTTGTGGAATTGCCCTTCGATCATCCTGTTTACCATCAGAAATTTGAGTTCGAAAAAGGGATCCCAAAAATCCATGAACATGATGGCAAACCGGCACAAGCTTTCGGACTTATTTATGAAGGCCGATTGGTTTGTTTCTATTCCTATGAATCAGATTTAGGGAATGGCTGGGAAGACCAAAGAATTCATAACGACCCTCAATCAGTTCGATTAAAGGCCCTTCGGATGGGTGCCAATCTTATATCCTATGCATTCACCTTGTAAGAGGGGGACGTTTTCTAAATAAACTACTATATTAGTTGGAAAACTACTCAGATAGTTTTATAATTGATATTACAACGAACGCTCAATTCAAAATACAGATATGAAGGAACTTACCAAGGCAGAAGAACAGGTGATGCAAATCCTGTGGCAGATTGAAAAGGGATTCGTAAAAGATGTGCTTTCAAAAATGCCTGTGCCAAAACCAGCTTACAACACTGTATCAACAATCATAAGAATTTTAGAGAAAAAAGGGTTTGTCGGATACAAGGCCTATGGAAAAACCCATGAATACTTCCCTATAATTGACAAGACCAGCTACAGTAATTTTTACCTTAAAAACTTCATAGGAGGTTATTTCGGTGGCTCTTTCCAAAAGTTGGTATCATTTTTCGCAAAAGAGAATGATATGGACGTTAAAGAGTTTGAATCTTTGGTTAAACACGTTGAAGATGATTTAAAATAATTAAAAGCTGAAAGAAGATGTCGAAGCACCCAACCATCGAATTACTAGAAACGCTAAATAGTGCGTTGCTCTATGTTCTTGAAACTGCTACTTGCTTGGCAATCTTTTATTTGCTTTACCACTTCATTCTCAGGAAAGAGAGAAGTTTTCAGTACAATAGATTTTACTTGTTGGCTGCCATTATCTTTTCACTTTCCTTTCCATTAATCAAAGTCAATTACAACCCAGAAAAAACGCCTGCCGTCCTCAATTCCATCCATCAAGTGAGTAATGAGGTAAGCAAAGAGCCAATCATCGAACCAAAAGGTTACTACTCTGTAACTGTTGTAGCTGAATCAGAGAAACCATTCTTACTCTGGTGGGAAGCTGTAATATTACTCTACATTCTTGGCTTAGTTGGTTTAGGCTTACGCCTCTTTGTTCAATTGAGATCATTCAAGGATTTCATTTGGTACCAACGGCATGAAACCAGGTTCAAAGGCGATCATTTTTTGGTAAACACTGATGGACAATTGCCAACATTCGCTTTCTTTAATTACCTCATGTGGGACAATTCATTAGAATTGACCTTAGCAGAACAAAAACAAATACTGGATCACGAGAAAGTGCATATCAAGCAAAAGCATTCCTTCGATATTATGCTTATGGAAGCTTTAAAGGTGCTTTTTTGGTTCAATCCCTTCATTTATTTATTCCGAAATTTATTGGAAGAAATTCATGAATATGAAGCTGATTACAAAGCAGTAAAAGCCAATGACCAATCAACTTATACTAAGCTTTTGGTGAAATTAGTGTTTCAAAAAATGGGGCTTCAGCATGGTAGCTTTTTTGCCAAAAACAAAACATTAAAGCGTGTTGACATGATCAAAGGGCACAAGAAAGTTAACTTCTTCAAGCTCCTTACTCCTATCCCTGTTGCGGCTTTATTGTTCTTTATTTTTTCTTGTGAAGCGAGATTAGAGCAGGATGCAGTAAGCGTTTCAGATGTGGCTTACGTATATACTAGCTTTAGCGAAAACGATATTAAACCAGTTCCAGTTGATGGTTTTAATTCTTGGAAAAATTACCTGACTGAGAATATTAAGTACCAAGATATTGAGGCATTTACAAATATTGAAGGTAAGGTAATGGTCTCTTTTTTAGTTGATCAAAAAGGGGATGTGCGTGATGTGCGAATCACAAAAGGAATAGATAGAGTATTAGATGCGCAAGTAGCTCAAATCTTAAAGAAGTCTCCTAAATGGAATCCCGGTATTAAAGAAGGGAATGTTACTTCAACCCGAATAAGTGTTCCAATAACCTTTAGAGCGATTTAATATTTGCGTTTGAAAATTTCGCTCATTACAAAAGCTTTCCTTGCCCCGTCTAAACTCCCAAAGGCTTCGGCATAACTTTCATCCTCAATCTCTTCATCTGAATTTTCCAATAGAGCAATCCTTGCTTTTTCCGCTCGTTTATTCTGAGCTGAATTTTCCAAAATAGTATTCCTCTCAATTCTAGGAATCTCCTTCAATTGAGGCTTAGGTTCACTTACTGGTTTTGCCTGTACAGTGGCGGGTTTCAATACTTCGGTTTTCTTTCCACTAAACTCTCGAAGCAACTCTTCAAAAGTGGGCTGTCGCATTGGTGGTGGCCCTAAGGTTTCACCCCCCCTTTCAGGGTTATTTGGGCTGTCTGTTTTTTTGGATGCGCCCTTCTTCTTGGAAGAAACTACAAAGTAGATAATTCCTAAAGCGATATAGAAAAGTGTTTTGATGTCAAATTCCATGCTGTTAGCAAATCTAAGAATTAATTCTAATTTTGCTTACTATCGCGTTTTTTTAGGAATTTTCCCTACACATGCAACTTACCAAACTAGAGATCAAAGGTTTTAAGAGTTTTGGAGATCGCGTTGTGATCAACTTTGACGAAGGAATTACAGGAATTGTTGGCCCCAATGGCTGTGGTAAATCCAACGTTGTAGATGCAATCCGCTGGGTTTTAGGCGAGCAGAAAACCCGAATGCTCCGCTCCGAGAAAATGGAGAACATCATTTTCAACGGTACAAAAACGCGCAAACCCACCCAATTGGCAGAGGTTGCGCTTTCTTTTAAGAATACCAAGAACCTATTACCTACTGAGTACACCGAAGTAACCATTACAAGAAGGTATTACCGATCTGGAGAAAGTGAGTATTTACTCAATGGCGTAAATTGCCGACTCAAAGACATCAACGATCTATTTATGGATACTGGAATAGCCTCTAATAGCTATGCCATTATTGAGCTTAAAATGGTCGATGATCTTTTGAACGATAAAGAAAACTCTAGAAGAGAACTTTTTGAAGAGGCTGCTGGGATTTCTAAATTCAAAAAAAGGAAGAAGGAAACGCTTAGAAAGCTAAAAGACACGGATGATGATCTGATGAGGGTGGACGATTTACTTTTCGAAATAGAAAAAAATCTCAAGTCACTCGAAAAGCAAGCTAAGCAGGCTGAAAAGTATTACGAATACAAAGAGGAATATAAAGTCCTTAGCGTAAGGCTGGCTCGTAAAACCGTTGCAAGTCAAAACACCACTTTAAAAGGCATCGAAAAAGACATTCAACTTCAGAATGACAAGAAGGTTGAGCTGAGTCAAATGATGGCCAAGGAAGAAGCCTCAATAGAAAAAGGGAAAGCAGATTTAATTACTAAAGAAAAGCTCCTTTCTACTCGACAAAAAACGCTCAATGAACATGTTAATAAAATCAGGCAATTCGAAAGCGATCGAAAAATCAAGAATGAAAGACTTACCTATTTAGAAGATAAGAGCGACAGCCTTAGAGAACAATTAGAAGCGGATAAAAAGAGTAATGAACGTGCCGCTTTCAGTTTAGAAAGTCTGAAAAATGAACGTGAAGGCGCAGAAAAAGAGTTTAAAGAAATCAGTCTTCAGATTGACAAACTTCGCGAAGCATTTGAGACACAGAAAAAGCTAGCTGCCGATGCACAAGCAAGCTTTGATGCCAATAATAAATCCTTTAGCCAACAAAGGGAAACGCTCTATAGTCTAAAGAAGGAAATCGAAATCAAGGAAATCCAACTCCAAACCTTGACCCATGAACTAGAGAAAACAACTTCTGATACTTCAGAGCAATCAGCCAGCTTAGAATCATTCGATAGCAAACTGGCCGAAATCGAAAAAGTACGTAGAGAAAAAGAAACTGCATTAGCGCATTCCAAAAATCAAGAAGAAAAGCAAAGAGTCGCGATTCAAAATACCGAAGATACTATTGATGTTGTTAGAGATAAATTGACTGGCTTAAGCCGCAAGCTAGACTCCCAACGCAACGAATATAACCTTACCAAAAGCTTAGTCGAGAACCTCGAAGGCTTTCCAGAAGCTATCAAGTTCTTAAAAAAGAAAACCAGTTGGAGTAAGAACGCTCCTCTGCTTTCTGATATTCTTACTTGTGACGATCGTTACCGCATTTCAATTGAGAATTACCTTGAGCCTTACATGAACTACTACATCGTAGACAATGAAAGGCAAGCTTTTGAAGCCGTCAATATTTTGAGTGATGCGGCTAAAGGAAAGGCTAACTTCTTTATCCTCGATGCATTCGATAGGTATAGTGCAACACAGGCGAAGCTCTATGAAAATGCAATTCCAGCAACTCAGATAGTCGAATACGAACCTCGCTATAAACGACTGATAAGCCATATCCTTGAAAATGTATTCCTAATTTCTGGTGGCCCTGGCGAAATCCCAATGGATGAAGATGCCGTTTTCATTACCGAAAATGGTAAATACACAAAACGTAAATTCAGTATTTCTGGAGGCTCTGTGGGGCTGTTTGAAGGAAAGAGGATTGGCAGAGCAAAAAACCTCGAGAAGCTTCAGAAATCAATTAAAGAACTTGAAACTCAAATCGCAGAGATCAAGGAACGATTAGATGAGAAACAAAAAGAACTGGCGCAACTCAAATCAAGCGGTTTCA
>JBLIKG010000181.1:0-5004 GCA_047636255.1 Roseivirga sp.
TAATCGCCTATACAATCCAAATATCTTCACAAATATAGATCTAGGTCTAAACTTTGATTTTAATTTCAGAAATTTTTGGAGAGGCAATATTGACATTGGTGTGAATCCGGGGAATAGTTTTGACTACTTTGAAGCAAGACGTTCTGGATTCGTCTTGGAAAGACCTTCAAGGCAGGACATTCGCTTCAACATTAATACGGACAGTAGAAAGGCATTAAGACTATCTGCTAGGTACAGCATCGCCACTAGGCCTGATTGGGACCAAACTGATAACTCCTTTAACTTTTCAACTCGTGTAAGAATTGGGGAAAGAACAGAAATAAGTCATAATCTTGATCAATCCACCAGAAATCAAGAAAGGGGCTATGCTACAACGCTTTACGACAGTGATGATAATTTTCAGTCTGTAATTATTGGTCAGCGCGATGTAAATACATTGACGAACACCGTAGATGCCAGCTATATTTTTACGAATAGAATGGGGCTTACCTTCCGAGTAAGACATTATTGGAGTAACGTGGAGTACAACAAATTTTATGACTTGAGCGAAGATGATATTTTGACCGTAACCGACTACAGCGGTATTGACGCAGCCACTGCAGAGAAACTTCATGATCGCAATTTCAATACCTTTAATATCGATATGGAATACAACTGGCAATTTGCGCCAGGCTCTGAACTCCGTGCCATCTGGAAACGAAGCATTGGTTCCGATAACAAAGCCACTGACCTGAATTTCTTTGATAATTTTAATAATACTTGGAGCGCCCCGAATATAGATAGCATCACGATTAGGCTGGTGTACTTCATAGATTACCTGAACGTAAGAAATATCTTCTCTCGTAGTTGATTGTAATTGCAACATGGGCTAACTACCTTATTAGCTAAATCAAATACCATTAATTATTTAGCTCATCTTTACCTTTCAGGTACCAACTCGAAATTGGCAATCGGCAATTTTCTAGGTGATTTCGTCAAAGGAAATCAGTACTTAGACTTTGAACCCGAGATTGCAAAAGGCGTCATACTTCATCGGGAAATCGACAGATTTACAGACAGCCATAAAGTGGTGAGCGAAAGCAAAAAACGGCTCTCAGAAAAATACAGGCACTATTCTGGAGTGATTGTCGATATGTTCTACGATCACTTTCTGGCCAATAACTTTAGTGAATTCCATCATCAAGACATTCAAGTTTTTACTGAAACTCATTTTAAAAACCTGATGGAATTTCGGCCAAACATGCCGGAAAAGGCTCAAAAAATGCTCCCCTTTATGGTAGAAAGCAATTGGCTTATGGCCTATGCCGAACTCAAGGGAATTCATAGAGCGCTTAGCGGTCTTTCGCGAAGGACTAAATTTGACTCGAAAATGGATGAGTCCATTCAAGATTTAACCCGACATTATGCAGCTTTTGAGAGTGAATTCAGACTATTTTTCCCTGACATTCAAGCACACATTAGTGATTTTAGATCAAATTTGATTAATTCGTAACCATGATCATCTCTAAACCCAAACGGCAAACCATCTTTTCATTGACGGTTTTTACTTTGATTTCTTGCCTCGGTTCGCTCTACTTTATGCGCCAAGTATTGGCCGAACCTCAAGGTACATGGAGATACATTGTACTGGGCTTTTTACTCGTGATTTCTTCCATTTTGCTCTATAAACTCATTTTCAATTATAAAGTATTGAAAATTAGCCAGGACAAAGTGCATGTCTATTATCCTTTCAGGTTCTTCAAGTCGGTGAACGATATTAGCGAATTAGGCGCTTGGCAAGAAACAACAGTCAAAGCCAACAAAACTGACTACAAAGAATTGAAGCTGGTTTTCATGAATAAAGGTTACGTGAAAATCTCGAACCAAGAAAACAATGAATACGATAAGGTTTACAATTATATAAAGCGTAAAGCGCCTAAAAAACAGGTTAAAGAATCATGATCAAAAATGCACTTTTAATCGCTTTAGGAGGCGGTGTTGGTAGTGCCTGCCGATATCTGATTCAAACATCTTTTCATAATAAATTCCCAAATCTATTTCCTTATGGCACTTTCGCTGTCAATATTCTAGGCTGTTTGCTTATTGGGCTTTTAATGGGTTTAGTAAGTCAACAGAAAGTGATTACACCACAAATAAGCCTACTTCTGATTGGGGGGTTCTGTGGTGGCTTTACCACATTCTCTACTTTTGCTTATGAAGGCAATACACTGTTTTTAGAAAATAAGCCCATGCAGGCCCTGCTCTATCTTGGGCTTAGTGTAGTGTTCGGAATGCTTGCAGCTTATCTGGGATATAAGTTGACGAGGGGGTAATACTAGCATTTAACGGGTGGCGGCAGTCGAAACTATTAATTATTCTTCAGTCTGATATTAATCAATAATTGGGTAAACATTCCTTGTGTTTATTTCCACTATGTTTTTAAGAATATAGGCAGTTTTTAAAAGGCAAGTGCCTGCCTTAGCCTGTTTATTGGGTAAATAGAACATTCTATTTCAAATCAAATAGCATACAGACCCTGAAAGGGTCATATGTCTGTAGCAAATCCGCGTAAAGAAACATTCGAACCCGACAGGGTCATATATCCTAAATCATTAAAAGCTATACACATTGAATCTCATAGGAATTAGAAGAAAAGAACCTAGACTATCTGATGCTGTAATTAAATTCAAAGGTTCGGAATACCTGCGACAAGGGGTGTAGTGAATAGGCATGAAAGCGCAGTAAGTTGGCCCCTACTAGGTTCAATTTTTTATCCAATCAACAGCATTCTCAGACATCTCTTGATAGCTGTGGCCTACATTTTTTATTGTGTCAATTTCCCAGTTAAATGTCCAATTGTTCTTACTTTTTAATTTCTTATTTAGGTTATAAAAATTTGTACCCCGCTCCAATCTATTAGTGCCTTGTTCCATGGCTAAATCAGTCGTTCTGAAGGTCCCTAAACTTGGGTCGTTATCTAATTCTCCCAATAGTATCACCAACCTTTTTTCATAAGCTTTTTGTAAGTCGGAATTCAAATCCATTCCTGAGTTTTTAATACCATAAGGAAATTCAAGATTCTCGTTTGGTAAACTATAAAAGCCAGCATTCGCAGAAATAGCTGTTCTAATTCTTGATTCAGGCATTAACATTATCATTCTATGAACAAATTGTCCACCAGCTGAATGCCCAAAAATATCATAGTGCTCATTTGTGAAGCTGTTAACTGATTTGATATGGTCAAATACATTTTCTACAACTGTATACGCCCATTCTTCCTTTGGATTTCTCATTCCAAAAAAGGTGAATAAATTTCCTTCTTGATAGTCGTTAGTTATATATTTTGAGAACTTGTTTTCAAACTCAGGAGCCACTATGAATAGATTATTTTCCTCAGCTATTGCTACCCAAGCATCTAGATAATCATCTGCATTTCTTCCTCCACCATGCATAACGAAAACGATTTTATCTCCATCATTCCAATTCTGTGGTTTGTAAGTCCAAACTTTAATAGATTTTCTCTCGGTCTGTTTGTATGCATACATAACAAAGGAATCCTTCCCGTCTTTTATTGGACTAGCTTCTGTAATTTCTGGCCCTTTGGGAAGTACGTAGAGATAGATATAACCTGTAATTGAAGAAAGTAAAATTATCGAGACGGTATAAAGTGTTATTCTTTTGAGCACTTTAAAAATTTTGTTCATATGATCGAGTTTGCTTGTGACTCACAACTTGAATTTCTTTTTAAGAAAGAACTGTGTTTTTTCAAAATTAATCCTAACACAAGACTAAACATAATTGAATTTACATGGACCATACTTTATTGATGAATCTAGTCAGCTTTTTATGATCTGAATGGTCAATTATAGCTTTTTTTATTTAATCCAATATTAACGGGTTTTCACCTTGCGGAGGTCGTTCTTGTTAATTGTATGGAATAAATAAGAAAACATTCGACCCCGACAGGGTCGTATCTCTTAAATCATTAAAAGCTATACACATTGAATCCCTTCGGGATTAAAAGATGAGAACGCGAAACTTAGATCAGCAGGTGTCTAGAGATTTACCTCAATCAATGACTCCAATCGTAAGTATCCAACTTCATTAAGCAGGCAATAAGTAAATCTATTGATGCTTGAATATCCTCTTTATGGGCCATTTCAATCACTTGATGTAAATGGCGGGTTGGAATTGAAACCGCTCCAGAAATAGCACCGTTTTTCCCCATTCTTTGTACGCCTGCTGTATCTGTACCTCCAGCTGTTAAAATCTCTGGCTGCCATTTAATGCCTTCTTCGTCTGCGGTTTGCTTCATAAAGCTTACCATTCTGTAATCACAGATGGTAGAAGCATCCATAATTTTTATCGCTGTTCCTTTTCCCAATTCTGTCACCATTTCGTGAGGCTGAGCTCCTGGTAAATCGAAGGCAATGGTAGTGTCTAGGCCAAAGCCAAAATCAGGATTGATAGAATGTGCTGAAACATTCGCACCTCTTAAACCAACTTCTTCTTGGACAGTAAATACGCCATAAACATCGTAAGGCTGATTTTTGAGATTTCGCAAAGCCTCAATCAAAATGAAAACAGAAACTCTATTGTCAATGGATTTACAATTCACGCAGTTCCCCATTTCAATAAGTCCACGTTCTCGCGTGATTGGGTCACCCACTCTCACAAGTTTAACGACCTCCTCTTTAGGCATTCCTAAATCAATAAAGTAGTCGGAAAGCTTGGCGATTTTTTGGCGCTCTTCGGCCGACATTACGTGGATCGGTTTGCTGCCCATTACGCCAATCACGTCTTCACGACCATGAATAATCACGCGCTGCGCAGTCAATGTCTTTGGATCAAAACCACCTAAGGTATGGAAGCGAACGAAACCGTTGTCATCGATATGGGTGACGATAAATCCAATCTCATCCATATGAGCAGCTACCATTGCTTTTTTACCTTCTGGGTTGTTCGCTCCTCTTTTTAGTGTGATTACATTCCCCATATTGTCGATAGATAATTCATCCACTAAAG
>JBLIKG010000182.1:0-4987 GCA_047636255.1 Roseivirga sp.
GGCATTACCCACAAATGCGAAAATGATCGCATTGGTATGCAGTGGGCGAATTCTACCAAAAGTGGTGTATTGCAAACCAAAGTTCGCTTCAGGTAAAAAGAGCTGCGTAGCGATTAAAATCCCAACCAACATCCCCACGAGGCCGAAGATAACAGTGGCGATGATGAAGTATTTGACAATCTTGTTGTCGTACTTAAATTGCTGTAGTTCCATAGATATAAGGCATAGTGATTCCTAAACCTGTGCAAGATACTGGCAGCCCCTACTTTTCGACCTGACACGAGTTAGGCTAAAAGATGATATATATCAGGTTTTAGATTAGTCGAATGGTCATTGGTTGATTGGTCAATAGTGGGTTGGTCATTGATTGATTGGTCAATAGTGGATTGGTTATTGGTTATTGGGGATATTTTTATTCCACAGTCGCTCGGATGTGCCGAGTGAGCCCCTAGAGACCAGCTTACTTTTTTTTCATGGCTAATTAGCAATGAGCATATAGGCTCAAATGACCGTTTTCCTTCCCTGATCCCGAAGTTTCGGGAGAAGGGTCTATTTCAAATTGAGATAGACTTTAGTTCCTTCGCTATGCTCAAGATGAAAAGGAGTGTGCACATGATTAGTTCAATGCTATTCCAAATGCAGACCTAAAAATTCACCCAAATGACTATTTTCTTTCCATGAGGCACGAAGGGTCTTAGTTCCTTCCCTACGCTCAGGATAAAAAGCGGTGAAACAGTCTCTTGCTTGTGACAATTGAATTGTGAGTAACTGAAAAAGATGCTTTCAGCATGACTTAACCAAACCTTTGCGTTCCTTCGTGAACATTGCGGTTATTAATCCAGACTTCATTCCATCACCCTTGATTCTAGAGTCCCAAAACATACACCATACTGCATTTAGTTTTATCTTGCATTATGAGTCCGTTGGAAAAAGCCGCCATATTATTTGAAGAGTTAAATGCACTTCGTCCCTTTTCAAGTGATGATGAGCAACGCATTATGCAAAAGTTCAGGTTGGATTGGAACTACCATTCTAATCATATTGAAGGCAATCAATTGACTTATGGAGAAACAAAGGCGCTTCTCCTTTTCAATATAACTGCTCAGGGAAAAACTCTGAAAGATCATATTGAAATGACGGGTCATAACGAGGCTATCAATTGGATCATTGATGTTTTAAAGGACGAAAGGCCATTGACAGAAAACTTCATTAGACAAATCCATACGCTTTTGCTCAAGGAACCTTATGAAGTAGATGCCATCACTCCTGAAGGGAAACCCACCAAAAGAACAATTCAAGTAGGCCAATACAAAAGTGCACCTAATCATGTACTGACAAAAACGGGTGAGATTTTCCGCTTTGCCTCAGTGGAAGAAACACCGGCCAAAATGAATGACCTTCTGGACTGGTACAAGGAAGAAAAAGGTACAAAAGATAAAAACGCAATTATTCTGGCCGCTGAATTTCATTATAAATTCATCCGAATCCATCCCTTTGATGATGGCAATGGAAGGCTAGCGAGGATTTTGATGAATTTCATTCTCATGTCGAAAGGTTACCCCCCCGTTGTAATCAAAACCGAGGACAAGGAAAATTACTTTAATGTTTTGCAACTGGCGGATGCAGGTCAATTCACTCCATTTGTAGAATATATCACTGCTAACCTCAATCATTCTTTGGAGCTCATGATTAAAGGAGCAAAAGGTGAGGATATTGAAGAAGAAGATGATTTGGAGAAGGAGATTGTTTTATTGACTACGAAAATAAAAGGTATCAGCGCTCAACGAGAAAAACAAGGAGAGTTTAATGACAAACGTTCATTTGCTCGGATGAATCTATTTGCTCTGGTCAAAGAGTTTGAGAAAAAAATGAATATTTTTTCCAAGCTATACAACAAAACAGAATTTAGGCTTTTCTCAGATCTTGGTAGAATCTCTTCAAGTGCACTCAATGCCCCTCTTGACATCGACATTATCACAGGAGATGGCGTAAATATTCTTTATATCGATTATTCCTGCAAATCCTTTATTGTTAAAGGAGCTGATCAAATCAGTTTCCGATCACAATATGAAATCCGTTTCAAACCAGATGAAGTTCTGATTCGGAATTCAGTATCAAAAATACATATTTCATTCCCCTACAATCACACTTTTCAAACTCATGAAATTGAGGCTTTAATTAAGCCTGAATTACTGCGTCATAAGAATATGATTTCTGAATTTGTTAGGGTGAATATTGAATAAAAATTTATACCCAAACTAAAGGAAACCAAAATGACCCTCAATAAATCTCTTTTATGCTTTAAACAGGCAGTTTACTTGGACAGTCACTAGGCTGTGCCTAGTGACACATACATAGCTGAAAAAGATCCCTACGGGATGACTTCATAGTGGCAAATAGATTTAATTCATCCTCCACGAACTTTGCGGTCATGGTATCCAGAAAGCCATTATAATTTGGAATTTCGTTTTTGAAACTTCACAATTTATACCGCTTGGCTAAACTGTTTTTCACCTTGATCTGGTATGTAGTACTCATCAAAAACCGAACATATGTTTCGAAGGAAATTCATCCCTTTTGTCGTCACGCGATAGTTTAAGCAGAACTTTTCGAGGAGCCCATCCTCCACCATGGTCATGATTGATTCCTTCTTCAATTCGGATAAACTTAGGTAGTCATTGAGTTGAAAAAGCCCATTGCAAGCGATATCAAGGATTACTTCTTTGGTTTTCAATTCTTGTTTTGTCAACAAATGACCTTTGAAAATCGGTAACTCTCCTTTTTCAATAATCTCTCTATATCCTTCTATAGATTTTACATTCTGGGCATAAGCAGTACCGATATCAGAAATTGACGAAACACCCAAACCAATCATAAAACTTGTTCTGGATTCAGTATAGCCCATGAAATTACGATGTAATCTCCCTGTAGCACGCGCAATAGTTAGCGAATCATTTGGCAAAGCAAAATGGTCCATCCCGATGGCTTCATAGCCAATGGCCTTTAACAGCGCCTGACCAATAATATTTAACTTATGCTTGTCAGTACCCATTGGAATATGTTCTTCTGAATAAGCGCGTTGACCTGGCCTTGTCCAAGGCACATGCGCATAACTGTAAAAAGCAATGCGATCAGGCATCAAGCTTTCCACCACATCAATGGTATTTTTGATGTTGTAGATAGTTTGAAAAGGCAAACCATAAATCAAGTCGAAGTTCACTGAGGTATATCCAATACTACTTGCCCATTTTGTTACCCTCTCTATATTTTCTATTGGCTGAAGACGATTAATGGCCTTTTGTACCTTAAAGTCTACGTCCTGAACACCAAAACTCACGCGAGTAAATCCAACTTCGTAAAGCGCTTGCAGGTGCTCAAAAGTGGTGTTATTAGGATGTCCTTCGAAGCTGAATTGATAGTCTTCGTGAACCTGAGCTGTTTCTAAAATTGATTCAATTAAAAACTTCAAGTTTTCAGGAGAAAAGAAGGTCGGTGTACCTCCGCCTAAGTGTATTTCTCGAATGACAGGTTCTCCATCAAAAACCTTTAAATACAGTTTCCATTCAGCAATTACGGACTCTATATACGGTCTTTCAACCTTATGATTAATTGTAATTCGGGTATTGCAACCGCAGTAAGTGCAAAGTGATTCGCAATAAGGAAGATGTATATACAAACTGATGCCATCCTTGGCTTCGCTGAATGAAGTGCGAACCCTTGACTCATATCCTTGCTTGCTGAACCCCACTAAATCCCAAGCAGGTACCGTTGGGTAACTAGTGTAACGTGGCACTGGTAAATCGTATTTTTTGATTAAAGAGATCATGGCTTTGCTATTTTATCTTTCTTTAATTTATCATCGAAGAGCATTCGCACCGATGGTGAATAAGTATCATCAAACTGACCTGATTTTACTGCCCAGAAAAATGCGGACAGAAAGACTATCGCAACCACCAAGCTTATCAATATGAGGATGAGTATTACAGACATATCATTTCAGTTTTAATTTTTTGGAAAGCAGGCCGATCATGGAAGTGGTAAACACCACAACAGAGATACTGCTCAAAGGCATCAGTATAGCAGCTAATAATGGGGTTAGCATTCCTGCAACTGCAAGGCTGATTCCAACCACATTGTACAAAAGTGACAATACGAAACTCGCAATGATTACCTTTCTACCTTGGCTTGCTAATGAAATCAGCTTGTCAAGATTCACCAGTTCCGAAGCTTTCAAAATCGCATCGCTCGCTGGTGAAAAAAGAGAAACATCTTCCGCGACAGCAATGCCTACCGTGCTTTGCCTTAAAGCTCCTGCATCATTGAGCCCATCGCCAAGCATAATTACCTTGTGATTAGAAATTTGGATTTCCTTTACAGCTTCTAACTTATCGAGTGGACTTTGATTGAATTTCATTATCACTTCTTTAGGGAAAATGGTACCCAGCTTTTGAGCCTCACGATCATTATCTCCTGATAGGATGTAGAATCTAAACCTTGATTTTAGTTGATCAAGCAATTCTGAAAGCCCTTTTCTGTAGTAGGAATGAAAAACAAAGTATCCTTTGTAATCCATACCAATGCTTACATGTACCTGAGTTGAATTTGCTAACGATCCTTTATCAACCCCTAAGAAAGTAGCTGAGCCAATTTTAAGTTCTATTCCACTCACAATTGCTTTCAAGCCTTTTCCTTCAATTTCTCCGAACGATTCAACGCTATAGTTAAAGCCATTGGATTGTGTAAATTCTTTGATCCATCTGCTGAGAGGATGAATACTATTGGCGACAGCAGCTTCTATCAATGCCATTTCAGCTTCAGAAAGTGCTGCACCTTCAAATGCTATGGCCTGGCCTTGGGTTTCTGTGATGGTACCTGTCTTATCAAAAACGATTGTGTTGGTAGCATTCAATTGCTCAATGACTTCTGCATTTTTCAGGTAGAAATGATTTCGTCCAAAAACCCGCATAATACTACCTAATGTAAATGG
>JBLIKG010000183.1:0-4986 GCA_047636255.1 Roseivirga sp.
TTCAACCCAAAAAGCCTGTCGGCAAGCCAGCCACCAGGAAGTGCTAATAAATAAACCCCCATGGTATAAAGTCCATAAATAGCTCCTGATGTTTTATCATCAAAACCAAGACCTCCATCGACAATAGCGGTGGTCATGAATAAAATAAGCAAAGCGCGCATACCGTAGTAGCTAAATCGCTCCCACATCTCTGTAAAAAATAATGTTGCCAGCCCTATTGGGTGACCCCAGATGGTCTTCTGATTTGACATAAATCGATTTTAAGTTAAAACATCAACTCTAAAACTAATACGCTGAAAGGGCAATTACAAATAAGTTTATTGAGGTGGAGTTAATAATGGGATAAACATTCGATAATGATCTAAGAATAAATTTGATTTGAATTCTGTTCGAAAGAAAATTTCTATATTTTTGTGTTCCTGAAGCTACTGCAATCGTTTGCAACAGCGATCACTTAATCAATTCAAAATGCAAGAAAACGGGTTGAAATCCTCTATGTCAAGTATTGAAAATTTAGGTATTAAGAATGCCAAAGTACATTGGAACCTTTCTTCTGATGAGTTAGCCAAGATTTCTGTTGAAAAAGGAATGGCGCAAGAAACAAGTACTGGTGCCATCACAGTTCACACTGGAGAATTCACTGGACGATCGCCAAAAGATAGATTCATCGTAAAAGATGACATTACTGAAGATGCTGTTTGGTGGGGAAATATCAACATCCCATTTGAGCCAGCTAAATTTGATGCGCTTTATGATCGCGTTGCAGATTATCTTTCTGGAAAAGAGATTTACGCGCGTGATTCTTACGTTTGTGCTGATCCAAAATACAGAACGAATGTACGTGTAGTTACAGAGTTCCCTTGGTCGAATATGTTCTGTTATAACATGTTCCTCCGTCCAGAAGCGAGTGAACTAAAAGATTTTGATCCTGAATGGACGGTAGTTTGTGCCCCTGGCTTTATGGCTATTCCTGATAGAGATGGAACAAGACAGCATAACTTCGCGATTCTAAATTTCAAAAGAAAAATCGCGCTTATTGGAGGAACTGGTTACACTGGTGAAATGAAAAAGGGAATATTCTCTGCATTGAATTTCATTCTTCCACATCAAAAAGATACACTTGCCATGCATTGCTCAGCTAACGTGGGTGAAGGTGGTGATACTGCAATTTTCTTCGGTCTTTCAGGAACTGGTAAAACCACGCTTTCGGCTGACCCTAATAGAAGACTAATCGGTGACGATGAACATGGCTGGACAAGCGAAAACACTGTATTCAATTTTGAAGGAGGTTGCTACGCCAAGGTGATAGACCTTACTGAAGAAAAAGAACCAGACATTTGGAAAGCCATTAAACCGGGAGCCCTTTTAGAGAATATTACTTTCAAAGGTGATACTAACGAACCTGATTACGAAAGCAAAAAAATCACTGAAAACACAAGGGTCTCCTATCCTATTTATCATATCGATAATATTCAGGAATCATCTGTAGGTGCTAATCCGAAGAACATTTTCTTCTTGACTTGCGATGCTTCTGGTGTTTTGCCTCCAATTTCAAAACTAACTCCGGGCCAAGCAATGTTCCACTTTATCTCTGGCTACACTGCAAAAGTAGCGGGTACTGAAGCTGGAATTACTGAACCTACTTCGGCTTTCTCAGCTTGCTTTGGCGCCCCATTTATGCCATTGCACCCAACTAAATATGCTGAAATGCTGGGCGTAAAAATGCAGAATGCTGGTGTAGATGTATGGTTAATCAATACTGGCTGGTCTGGCGGAGTATATGGTGTAGGCAGCAGAATTAAGCTTAAGTTTACTAGGGCTATGATTACTGCTGCATTGGAAGGACAACTTAATGACGTTGACTATACCAATCATGTCGTGTTTGGTTTGGCAATGCCAAATGAATGCCCTAACGTTCCAACGGAAATACTTCATCCTAAAAACACTTGGGCCGATAAAGATGCCTATGATGCAGAAGCTCAAAAGTTAGCGATGAAATTCAACCAGAACTTTGAGAAATTTGAAGAATATGCCAGCGAAGACATATTGGCTGGTGCTCCTAAAGTGAGCGTAAATCATTAAAAGAAAAACAAATAGACTACTAACTAACAGATAAGGCTACCTCATTTTGGGGTAGCCTTTCTTACAATTGAGAGCTTCAGATTAGTGATAATTCTTAGATGGTTCTTTAAAGAATTATTATAAGTTACAGCTATTCAGCCATTTCAAGCTTATTGAGTGCTGTTTGCAATTCCCTTTTAAGTCTAATTTGATGCTCTTTTGCTTGATACCGATGGCTGCGGTATTCATCGCTAATCCGAGAATAAGCACTTTTAACCCGCTTTACCACAGAGCATACCCGTTTAATTCTAGTGTACATTACGAATAGAGTTACTGAAAGCAGTGCTATTGTAGACCAAACCATGGCATTATAAAATGACTTTCTAAATTTCATTCCTAAAAAACCAATTTCTGAATTTGTGCTTTGGCTCAATTGCCATTCACTCGACATCTTTGTTAAATCAGATTTCAACGATTCAACTTTACTTTTCAACTGGGCACTTTCTGAATTCAGCATAGATAAATTCTTAGTGTAGTTATTCAAGCTATCAATAAAGGCCCCTCTAAAGTCTTGAAGCTTGGTTAACTTAATGATCTTATGCTCATTGTAACTTTCCGATGATTTGACCATCGATGTCCATTGATCTCTCAAGTTATTAAGTTGATCGATTTCTTGTGAGCTCAGGCGGCTTTCGGTGACTATAAAAAGCACCAATGAAAGCACTAAAAGTGGTAAATAATTAATCTTCATGATTGTAGGTTTAGGTGAAACTCTCAAGAAATTTAACGCATCAAATTCGATTTACGCATGTGTTGGGGTACATTCCATTTTCATTAATCCTAATCGCAAATTTATGAATAGAATGAGCAAAGCTTCAGACATTTAGATAGCCTATTGCAATCAAGTATTCATATTCTGACTAAACTTTAATCCTAAAAGTTCAGCAATTATCCAGCACCATCATGGAAATAGTCTCCGTTTAAATAATCTATCCCACAGACTACATTTTCGAGCTATGAAATAAAACGGATATCAATTATCTTAATTTCTTCATTAAGACATAAATCAATTTTGAGATGGCGACTTATCAACTAAAAATTAACGGACAACAGAAAACGGTAGAAGCAGATGCCGACACCCCAATGCTTTGGGTTTTACGCGACCTGCTAGATTTAAAAGGCACTAAGTTTGGTTGTGGCATTGCTCAATGTGGCGCATGCACTGTTCATTTAGATGGTAATGCGGTAAGATCTTGTTCTCTCCCAGTTTCTGCAGTCAGCGGAGAAATCACTACAATCGAAGGCCTTTCAGAAAAAGCAGACCATGTACTTCAAAAAGCTTGGGTGGAGCATGATGTGCCACAATGTGGCTATTGCCAAGCTGGTCAAATCATGAATGCTGCTGCATTGCTGAATAGAAACTCAAGTCCTTCCATGGATGAAATTGAAAATGCCATGAACGGTAATCTTTGCCGCTGTGGTACGTACAACAAAATTAAAGCTGCTATTTCTACAGCCGCAGCCAATCTTTAATCCACCGAAAATTCAGAAATCATGACATTGATTAAAACAAAAGTAGACAGAAGATCATTTCTTAAAACGTCTGCCCTTGCTGGTGGTGGCATTATCATTGGCTTCAACTGGGCATGCTCGCCTGCCGAAGCAGTTAAAAGCCCGGCTTCAGCTTGGTTCGATATCAACGCTTTCTTAACCATAGCCGATAATGGCGAAGTAACAATTATGTCTCCCAATCCAGAAATTGGGCAGAATGTAAAAACCTCGATGCCGATGATTGTGGCTGAAGAGTTAGACGTTGATTGGAAAGATGTAATCGTAAAACAAGCGCCTCTGAATACCGAGGCATTTACGAGACAGGTCGCTGGCGGAAGTCAATCTATTCGCCAAAGTTGGAAAGGTCTAAGAATGGCAGGTGCTACCGCTAGAAGATTGATGATAGAAACAGCCGCCAAAGAATGGGGAGTAGATGCCAGCAGTTTAACAACAGAAGCAGGCTTTGTTCTTAATGGCAAAAAGAAATTGAGCTATGGTGAATTAGCGTCTAAAGCCGTTGATATTGCTATACCTGAAGAGATACCTCTTAAAGACCCAAAAGATTTCAAGATCATTGGGCACAGTAAAACCAATGTGGACATTCAAAAGATTATAACTGGTGCTCCTCAATTTGGTATTGACTATAAAAAGGAAGGAATGCAATATGCCGTTGTATTGCGTCCACCAGCATTTGGGGCCAAGCTTAAATCATTCGATGATTCCGCTGCTAAACAGGTAACTGGAGTGAATCAAGTAATTCAGTTTGGTGATAAAGTTGCGGTATTAGCTAATAATACTTGGGCTGCTATGAAAGGAAAAAAAGCGCTCAAGGCAGACTGGGACATGAGTGGTCAACTAGAAAGCACAGAGTACCATGATAAAGAGATCATTAAACTCCTCAATACAAGAGTGGAGAAACCAAGCCGTAGTGATGGTGACGCTTTAAAAGCCCTGAACCAAGCTGACAAGGTATTTGAAAAGACTTACGAAGCACCATTTCTTCCACATAATACCATGGAGCCCATGAACTTCTTTGCTCATGTGTCGGGAGATAAAGCAGAATTAGTTGGCCCAATTCAAACCCCACAAGGTACACAAGGACAGGTAGCACGGTTGCTTGGTTTGGATCCCAAAAATGTAAGCATCGACATGACGAGAATGGGAGGAGGTTTTGGAAGAAGGCTCTATGGCGATTTCGCTTTGGAAGCTGCTGAAATTTCTCAAAAATCAGGAAAAGCCGTGCAGGTGATCTATTCTAGAGAAGATGACATGACAGCAGGGGTTTATCGCCCTGCCTCTAAATACAAATTCCGCGCAGCGATCAAAGATGGCAAACTTACTGGCTATCACTTGAGTGGTGCTGGCATTGGAAGG
>JBLIKG010000184.1:0-4969 GCA_047636255.1 Roseivirga sp.
CATAATGATTTGCCTTGAGCTTAGTTGCTTGGCCTGCTTTGGAGTGATTCTGCCATAAGGAGGCCTGAACAGCCCTGATTGGATCCCATTCCTTTGAATTTCTTCCTCGCAGCTTAAAAAATCTTTAAGGTAAGTTGTATTGTCTGTTTTCCATCCATTGAGGTGGTGAAAAGTATGATTGCCGATAGCATGCCCTCCCTGAATCACTTTACTGAAAACATCGGAGTGTTTTCTGATATTATCTCCTACGCAAAAGAATGTGGCCTTGGCATTGTATTCTTTCAGTTGCGCTAACACCCATGGGGTAACTTCTGGTATTGGGCCATCATCGAAAGTGAGGAAAATAGTTTTGGCATTGACCTTCTTCTTCCAAACCAAATTTGGATAAAGCCATTGTGCTAATAAGGGAGTTTTATGCAGTAACATTATTTACCCTGCAAGATAAGAAGGTAAGATCATCTGCAAAGGAATTTCCTTTTTTGAAGCCTTCTAATTCCGTCATTAGTAAATCGTGTGTTTGCTGTAAAGGGTTGTTTTTATTCGTGATCAAGAATTCTTCTAATCTTTGAGGCCCAAACTCTTCACCATCCGTATCGAACGTTTCTGTGAGGCCATCTGTGAACATAAAGAGCGAGAATTGATCAAGGTCTTTAATTTCACCCATTGCTAGGAAAGGCAATGGATCAAAGGCCCCAAGAATAGTGGTGCCTTGATTTAGTGAACTGACTTTATCTTTCGTGATTAATATGGGATGATTATGCCCACAATTGATATATCGAAGATTCCTTTTATCAAAATCATAAATAGCCAAAAAGAAGGTTATGAAATTCTCTCCACGGGCATTTTGATAGGTCTGATAATTCAATTCCCTAATCACCTCCTCAGGGCCTTCTGCATTTCTACTCAAAGTCCGCAAGACTGCCTGAAAATTGGACATCAAAATTGCTGCGGGCATTCCTTTTCCAGAAACATCAGCAATACAAACCATAAACTGATTTTGTCCTGCAATAGGAATGTAATCGTAGTAATCTCCACCTACTGTTTTACATGGTTTATAGAACGCTTTGATTTCAAGTTGTTCGGTGTTTGGCAAACTATCTGGAAACAAGTAATTCTGTACATCCCTAGCAATTTCCATTTCGCGTTGCACAGCTTGTTGCTCCAATTGCTTTCTTGCTAAACGCTTGTTTTCAATCGCCACCAAAATCACATTGCTGAGCGCTTGAATGAAAGTAGTGTCTACTTGATTTTCGTCATCCGAGGTTTTGATGAACAGGAAAGCAAGGAGTTTATCTTTATGGGTTACAGGAATGATAATATCGAATTCACTAAAGCAACTAATGGTTAAGTCCGCTTTAGATACATTGGTAATCTTGGTCAGGTTTAAACAACCTGCATCTAGGGGGATTTCATTGAAATTCTTCGATGTCCCGAATTGCACCTTACAGCCCCAATCTTCATCCTTGACGTACAGCACCATTTTAGAGAGCTGTAGGTTGGCACGAAGCGTAAACTCATAAATTTTATAAAGGTCCTCCTCAGGCATGTTGTCATTCACAGCTTGAGTAATTTCAAGCAGTGCATTGACTTCCATTTCTTTTCGATAAAACTTACGCTGAAGATTATTTTCCATATTAATTATCGGCCATTATGAGCCAAAAGACCTTCTTTGGTGGCTAAATAAAAGTAAGCTAACCAATCTTCTCCCAAAAATTTTTCATCTATCGGGTATAAGGCAGGTCGGTCTGAGAAGCATTTCACCCAGCCTTTCTGGATTAAACTTTTCAAAATTGAAATCAGTTTTTCTGCTTGCAGATCCGTTTCTTCTTTCAAAAAATCAAATGATTGTACAAAGTACAACTCATCCAAAACATCAAACTCCTCGTCAGTCATAATAATTGTTAAATCTTGAAACTCCTGCCCTTCCATTGGAAGTTCCCAAAATTAGAAACCACACCAAAATAAAGCACATAAAAAGGATAAAAGGTTTGTAACACAATGAAGTGGACAATCGAGTATTTTTGTTTTAGAGAACTAAAAAAGTCTCTGATCAAAAAGAATTCTACAATAACCTTAAGCCCTAGAGCAATTAGTAAAGGACTGGCCATACTCGCATCAGCCACTATCCAACCAATAATCACTAAATGAACAATTTGAAAAAGATAAACCATAATAGCCGTCAGTATAGTTGAAAATCTATTGCCAATTCGCCATTTACTTGCCCACCTTTTGCGTTGCTGAATAAGACTACTTAAACTTTTCATCCCATATGTATGGACAATGGCACTCTTCGACTTAGAAAAGAAAACTGCATTTTTAAATTTCCTTGAGATTTTCATTAAAAGCAATTCATCATCTCCCGAAGGAGTCTGATCTATGCCCTCGAAGCCATTAACTGACTCAAAGGCCGATTTCCTGTAAGCCAAATTAGCTCCATTAGCCATGGCTGGCTTTTTGGCTGTGACCAAAGCCGCGGAGACTACCATGATCGCTCCAAATTCGATTCGTTGGCATTTCTGTAAAAAGGATTTTCCCTCTAAAACTACCGGGCCAGTTACCATTTGAATGGCAGCTTCAGAAAAATGCTGAACCATTTGTTGCATCCAGTCCTTATCGAACCAGCAATCGGCATCAGTTGTAAGAATAATCTCACCACTACTTTTGGCTATACCTTCTGCAATTGCGGCCTTTTTCCCTTCCTTATAAATTAAGTTTAAAACTTTTAGACTCAAGACTTCTCCCGGTTTTGCGTTCAACATTTCTATTTTTTTTAAGGAACCATCAATAGAATGATCATTAATAAAAATGACTTCAAAATTGGGATAAGACTGAGATTGAAGAGAATCAACAATCCTTTCTAGATTATTTACCTCATTTCTGAAAGGAACAATCACCGATACTTTACCAGAAAACTGATTAAAACCCCCAACTTCAGATGAAATACTTCTATAGATAGAAGATACTATTATCAATGAAAGTATGCCTAGAAAATAAATTAGAGCCAATGAAAAAAGCATTTGCGAATTACGCTCAAAGGAATTGGATTTTAAAGCATGTCGAGGACTGAATGAAACAAAAGCTTTTTATCTTGCGCACATGCCTTTGAATAAAGCGGAAGCGCAAGAAAAAATCATTTTAGGAATTGACCCTGGTACCAGCGTGATGGGTTATGGACTTATTTTAGTGAAAGGCAAAAAGCTAACACTACTTCAATACGGTGTCATTCATTTAAGTAAATACACTGGGCATGAGCTTAAATTGAAAAAGATATTCGAACGAGTAACTTCAGTAATTGAAGAATTCCACCCTGATGAGATGGCTTTAGAAGCACCTTTCTTTGGGAAGAATATCCAATCGATGCTGAAACTTGGAAGAGCCCAGGGTGTCGCCATGTCAGCTGCTTTGGCTCGTGAAATTCCTATCACAGAATATGCACCTAAAAAAGTGAAGCAATCCGTAACGGGCAATGGAAATGCGTCTAAAGAACAAGTAGCGGCAATGCTACAGACTTTATTGAAAATTGAAACCCTCCCTAAGCTTTTGGATGCAACCGATGCTTTGGCCGTGGCAGTTTGCCATCACTTTCAAGGAGGCAGTCAACAAAGCGGTAATAAGAGTTGGAAATCGTTTTTAGCGGATAATCCGGATAGGTTGAAGAAGACCTAAGCCTTAAAATTACCCATAATCTTCTCAGCTGTTTCGGCCATAACACTGTCTTCTAAAGTGAGCTTAGGCTGGCTAAAGTCGATATCAGAAATATTTTCAAGAGGAATGAGGTGAATATGTACATGGGGTACTTCTAAGCCAATTACAGCCACCCCAATTCTTTTGCAAGGTACGGCTGCCTCAACAGCCTTAGCTACTTTTTGGGTAAAAGCATGCAATTTTAAATAAGCATCTTCATCCATATCAAAAATATAGTTTACCTCCTTTTTAGGAACACAAAGTGTATGGCCAATTTTAAGTGGCCTAACGTCTAAAAAAGCGATGTTATTCTCATCCTCAGCTACGATGTAACCAGGGATTTCTCTATTGATGATTCGGGTGAAAATGCTTGCCATTTTACTCTAAAGTGATGTCTAAAACTTTGAATTCCATTTTACCAGCAGGTGCGATGACTTCGGCAACTTCTCCAATTTTTTTATTCATCAAGCCCTTTCCGATTGGCGATTCGTATGAAATCTTGCCTGATTTCAAATCTGCTTCTTTTTCCGAAACCAAAGTGTATTTCACTTCCATTCCGTTTTTCATATTCTTGATCTTCACGGTAGACAAAATCGAAACCTTTGAAAGGTCCACGTTTTCGTCTTTCATGACTCTGGCATTACCCAACAAGGCTTCTAATTGAGAAATTCTCATCTCCATCATTCCTTGAGCGTCTTTAGCCGCATCGTACTCCGCATTCTCACTTAAATCACCCTTATCGCGTGCTTCAGCAATTTGCCTAGACATGTCGGGTCTACCCTTAGTTTTGAGCTGATTCAGTTCATCTTTTAAATTCTGTAAGCCTTCTTCAGTGTAATATGAAATCCCAGCCATAATTGTATTTGTTTATTCTGTTAATGCTATAAAAAACAAAGAACGGCTCCGAAAAGAAACCGTTGCTTAAAACACAAAATCGCCCGCTGAGGCGATAAGATGCTTCAAAATTAAGTAAAATTTATCTAGTCTCCTAGCCTTGGTATGAATGAGAACGAAAGTGAAAAAGGGTCAATCAATATAAAAAGAGCAAATATATCAACCAATTAAGGCTAGAATCAAATTTCAAATTCAAGTTGGATTGGCCTACTCAATCTAGTTTAAAATGCGAAGCAATTTTACCAACAAGCACCTCGTTTATTCTTTTGTAAGAAGAAAATGTCCAACCTCCCACATGCGGAGAAAGTATTACATTTTTTCTTGAGAAAAGGTTTGTAAATACTACCTTTTCGTGGTCAGTAAGTTTGTCGAACTTTTCTTTTTCCAACAC
>JBLIKG010000185.1:0-4903 GCA_047636255.1 Roseivirga sp.
GCAGTTGAGATGACCACTATTTCATCTGTTTCTGGCGCTTGGCATGATGTGAGAAAACAAGCGAGAACAACGAAAAGTAGATTGAGCGTGATTTTCTTCATGGGATTCTAATGATAAGTGTATCCGTATATTTTAGCAATTTCTGCTTTTGGTATTTCTTCCACAGAAACAAACATTCTTACATCTGAAACTGGGCGATCACCTGGGGCTGTTTGAACTGCTGCAATTTTATCAAGTACATCTAACCCTTGAATTACCTGGCCAAACACAGTATAAGCATCATCTAGAAAAGGAGTGCCACCTACCGTAGTATAGACTTCTGCTCTTGATTTTGACATTTGCATTTTGATACCTGTTACTTCGCTGATTTCATCACCTAATTCAATAGCTTTACTTTGAAAGGCACCATTTCCTCCTTCATTAAAGGCTGCTTCTAATTGCTGATTCAAAGGATTTTCTGGATACTTATTTCTTAATTCTACTACTGCCTCAGAAAGAGATTGCATGTTGAGGCCCGTTTCTGGTTCTGATAACACAGTACCTTGAACGATGTAAAACTGACTACCACTTGACGCCCGCTCTGGATTTACCTGATCGCTTGTTCTGGCAGCAGAAAGGGCTCCTTTTCTATGCATTAGAGATGTGTCGAATTCGGCAGTAATTGTATAGCCTGGCCCACCACTTCCAAGACGGTCTTCAGGACCGGCAATCTTGGAATTTGGGTCGCCCCCTTGAATCATAAATCCTTGAATCACTCTATGAAAAAGAAGGCTATCGAAGAATCCTTCTTTCGATAGCTTGATAAAATTTTCTTTGTGCAGCGGGGTTTGATCGAACAAAATAGCTTTCATTTCGCCCATATCGGTTTTGATCGTCACCAAGTAATCATTGCCCTCTAAATTGGCTTCAGACTTAGTTTCTGAGCCTCCACAAGAAGCAAGGGTAAGTACTAATATGGCTAGGAATGTTAGTTGGATAAACTTTTTCATTTAATTAGATAATTCTGATTGTATAGATGCTAATATTTCTTTTCCCCCCGAAGATAATACTTCCTTGGCAAGTTTATTACCCAAATCATGACAAGCGCTTTCATGACCTTTTACTACTTTTTTGATCATCTTTTGGCCATCCAGGCTGGTAATACCACCGGTCAGTGTAATTTCTTGATCTTTTAAAGTTGCCATTCCGAAAACAGGAATAGAACAGCCACCCTCCATTGTTTTAAGAAATGCTCTTTCGGCTAAAAGACACTTTTCGGTAGGAATATGGTTAAGTGCTTGGCGAACCAAATGCTTCTTTTCAGAAGGCAATGAAGTATGCACTTCTACTGCCACGGAGCCTTGACCTACTGCGGGAGTGAATTCATCAAAATTTAAAAATTCGGCAATCATATGTTCGTAGCCCATTCTATGCACACCAGCATAAGCAAGTAACAAGGCTTGGCAATCACCTTCTTCCATCTTTCTGATTCGGGTTTGAAGATTACCCCGAATAGGTACGGTTTTAATATGAGGGTAGAAATGTTTTAGCGTTGCAATTCTCCGTGTGGAGGAGGTGCCTACCACTAAATCCTTATCGTTTAGTGATATATTCTGGTTGGTGCTCACCAATACGTCATTGGCTAATTCCCTTTCCGAAAAAGAGATCAATTCAAAGTCAGCTGGAAGTGAAGATTGCAAGTCTTTGGCGCTATGGACAGCGATATCGATGGTTCCATTGGCCAACTGTTCCTCAATTTCTTCAGTGAAAACACCTTTGCTGCCGATTTTGGCAATTGAAACGTCAAGGATTTTGTCTCCTTTAGTTTCTATTGGAATTATTTCTGTTTCGGCACCTGCTGCCTTCAGCTTTTCCTCTACAAAATAGGCTTGCCAAAGCGCTAATTTGCTACCTCTAGTTCCAATTCTAATTTTCATTAGGCATTTATTTTAGCCGTACTTCTTTTCTTTGGTTGATTGCGCTCAATGTATTCTACAATCTTTCCAGCGATGTCAACTCCTGTCGCTTTTTCGATGCCTTCTAAACCAGGGGAAGAATTTACTTCCAATACTAAAGGACCTCGTGAAGAGGGTAGCATGTCTACTCCAGCCACGGACAATCCTAAAGCAGCCGCTGCTTTAACGGCTACTGATTTTTCAAGTCTTGTCAATTTGATTACTTCCGCAGAGCCGCCTCGGTGGAGGTTTGAACGGAATTCACCTTCCATGCCTGTTCGTCTCATGGCACCAACAACCTTTCCATCGACTATAAAGATACGCATATCAGTTGCCTTGGCTTCTTTGATAAATTCTTGCACGATGATACGTGCCTTAAGTCCGTGAAAAGCCTCGATTACAGACTGAGCGGCCTTTCTAGTCTCGGCCAGTACTACGCCCAAACCCTGAGTTCCTTCTAACAATTTAATTATGACAGGAGCACCACCCACGTGTTCGATAAGTGATTTCTCTTCTTTAGAATAATTGGTGAAGGCTGTTTTGGGCATTGGTAAATTTGCGCCAGAAAGGATCTGCATCGAACGTAGTTTGTCCCTTGATCGAACAATGGCTTGAGATTCGGTCGCGCTGAATACACCCATCATTTCGAATTGGCGCACTACGGCTGTGCCATAAAAAGTAACAGACGCACCAATTCTTGGGATTACAGCATCAATATCTTCTACTTTGTCGCCTTTATAGTAAACCGCTGGGCCAGAAGCCTCTATGATCAAATCACATAAAAGGTGATCTAAGACCACCGCCTCATGCCCGCGACTTCTTATCGCTTCTACCAATCGTTTTGTGCTGTAAAGAGATGAGTTTCTTGATAGTACTGCAATTTTCATGTGTTCGTAATCTTGATTTTTTAGACCTTTTTGTGTTGTTTCTATGATTGATATCCAGCTTTAGCACGATGCCAAAAAGATTGATAAATATGTCCGACTAACTTTCGGACTTCTCTTCTCTCCCCCCATTTTTTTTCTCTGTATTCACTGAAAGATTCTTTTTGCTTACGTCAACTATAAACCTGTTTTTCAATAATTTACGCCCTATCAAGATAGGAAATTTCATTTTACTTCGATCTGAAAGTGAGAACTCTGCTTTAATTCTTCTTCTAAAAACCACAGCTGTAGTCAACACTATAAATCGCTCTTCGATGTTGCCATTTGAACTTCGAATTTTCTTTTTCTTAAAGGTAGTAGTTGAAAATTTCCGAGCCTTCTTTTCGTGGATTTTAATCCCTGATAATTGAAATGTTAACGTAGGTACTCCATTCACTTTAGTTAATTTTACCTTGGAGCAATTGATGGCCGAGGTATAGGCTCCAGTATCAATTTTTGCCTCTACGGCCTTAAGTCCGAATTCGGGCAAATTGATAAAATCTTGCCTACCTATTAATTGAAGTGGTTTCGACATCTATTTTTTGGTAACAAAAAGAGTTAAAACTATGTGCTTTAATTCGTTTCACTTTAATTCGTAAAATCCTACAGGTACGATTTACGAAAATCATACATCGTCAGTTTAGCATTCCAATTCGGAGTTGACTTTCAGTCGCTCTGAAAACTACGTAACGTGCTACTTAGACCTTGCAATTTGGGCAATCGTAATAGATAAATCAAGGAAGAGGATTTTAGGGTTGGCATTTCGCTCAATATGGTAATTGGCTTCTTCGATTTTAGGAACGACTTCTGCAATTTTTTCAGTGGAAAAAACCTTGCTGAAGTTAGCCACAAAGCCTTTTTCAGCCTCAGGAATTCGCTCTAGCCCTGCCACGGCATATTGATGAATGAGCGTATCCCTCATCACTTTACTCCCACTGTTTAAAAGTGCTTTTTGGAATTCTTTTCCGCCACTTTGAAATTCATCAGCCATTTTCACTAAAGCTTGGAAATCAAAAGTAAAGCAGAAGCGCATCCATTGCTTGAATTGATCGCTACCTAGGTTTTGACCACCCGTTGCTAAGCTCAGGGCTTCGCGCATATTGCCTTCTGCTAAATAGGCTATTTCTTGTGTTTTGGCATCATCCAAACCCTCTTGTCTTAATTTGGTCTGAATATTTTCGTCAGAAAAAGACGGAATTTTTAGTAGCTGAACCCTAGACCTGATTGTGGTTAAGAGTTTATTCTCATCGTTTGAAACCATAAGGAAAATGGTTTTTGCAGTAGGCTCTTCTAATACTTTTAGAATACCATTCGCGGCATTGCCATTCATTAATTCAGGCAGCCAAATGAGCATAATTTTAAATTTTCCTTCAAATGCTTTTAAGGAGAGACTGGTAATGATATTTCGGCTTTCCTGTCTCGGTATAATGAGTTGCTTGTTTTCCCATCCGAAATGAAAACTCCAATCGGATAGGTTACCATAAGGCATTTTATGCAGGTAATCGCGCCATTCTTTGAGGAATTTCTCGCTAGTAGCATCCTCTCGTTTGATTTTTAAAGTTGCTGAGGTCGGAAAAATAAAATGTAAGTCAGGATGGATATGCTTGGCATTTTTGGTGCAAGAGGCGCAAACTCCGCAGGCATCATTTTCTAATCGGTTTTCACAATTCAAAAAATTAGCGAAGGCCAAAGCCATGGCCAAATTAGCTGAGCCTTCTGCGCCTAAAAATAATTGGGCATGCGCCACGTGATCTGATCGAACGGCTTCAATCAACTTCTGCTTTACCTCTTCTAAACCAATAATATCCTGAAAACGCATAGTTAAGCTTTATCCCAATTTCTGTATTGAGCCGTCAATTCAAATACTTTATCAATAATTTGTTTTTCAACACCTGAAAACTCAATCCCTCTTCTTTTCATAACGGCCTCGGCAACTTCGTAAAATTTCTTGACTTGAAATGTGATTAGTCCAGAAGCGCCTCCCCATGAGAAGGAAGGAACAAAATTCTTAGGGAATCCAGCACCAAAAAGATTGGCGCCTACGCC
>JBLIKG010000186.1:0-4894 GCA_047636255.1 Roseivirga sp.
CAAAGATAAGGTTTGCTATAGAAGCGGAGCTGGAAGTAACGACATCCTTTGTGCGACAGGCGATTTAGGAGCAGCCTTTATGGGCTTGCAGGTATTAGAAAGGGAAAAGCAAACCTTTTTGGCCAACCCAAATGCTCAGCCAATGTTGGAAGAATATCAATATATTGTTCAGCGACAATTAAAGCCCATTGCGCGGATGGACATTATTCATGAGTTGGCAGAGTTTGGCGTTGTACCGACTTCGATGATAGATATTTCAGATGGACTGGCTTCGGAATGCCTTCATTTGGCAGCAAATTCAGGTGTAGGTATTCAGATTTATGAAGACAAGCTACCGTATGATAGACAGACTTACGAAACTGCGGTGGAATTTAATATCGATCCAATCACGGCTACTTTGAATGGGGGAGAGGATTACGAATTGCTCTTCACTATCAAACAAGAAGATTACCCTAAGCTCGAAAAACACGAAGACATCCATTTTATAGGCCATACTCAGGCCATTGAAAAAGGAAATTTCATTGTGACCAAAAGTGGAAATCAGGTGGCATTGACGGCCCAAGGGTGGAATCACTTAAGCGGAGAGTAAAAAGATAACCAAGGCCAAACTGAAGAAAAGGCCAATGATGGCAACATTGAATTTAGAAGCTGCTGAGCTCTTATTCGAAATGCCAATTAGGCCACAAATGAATACTAGGCCAGCGGTAATGTAAATGAGCAAAGGATAGCCGTTTGCCCTTTGAAAGACTTCTGAATTGCGCTTCTTGAAGTAAACGAAACCATAGATTAAGCTCTTTTTGATAGAGATTAATTCGCCAGGAGCGATATTAACTTCATCAAAATCTTTTTTGAAAGTCAAATCCTTCATTGTGATAATAAGGTGGCTCAGCTCTTTTGCTGACCTACCCTGAGCAAATACACTGGTTACTTTTTGCACCTGCATTTCACCTAATTTCTTATCAAAAAGGCCATCTACAAAAAAAGTAAGTGAAAAAAGAAATACAAGGAAGCCAATCCTTGTTGTTGATTTTTGATAGTGCTCGTAATCTGTGTCTACAGTTGGGCCGGCTTCTGAGCCATAAGAAGAAGCCCTTCTCCACTCTCTTTCGGCAGTCTGTCGATGGGTTTCGTCTTCAAATTCTTCGAAACGAATAATAATTTTATCACTGTCGAAATCGGCTCTATTGTCGCTATCTCCTAAAATCTCGTAAGCTTCGGAAAGTTCTTGAAACGCAGCTAGGGCTTCCTCCGAAGGATTTACATCAGGATGAATGAGCAAGGCTTTCTGACGATAGGCCTTCTTGATCTCCTCTTGACTGGCCGTTTTATCGACTCCCAATATTTGATAATAGTCTTTAGACATTCATTCGCAATCCAAATCTAAATTATTAGCATATTTAGGGTATATTTTATTCAAATGCAGCCGATTCACTTTTTTAATGGACAGTTTTTACCAAAGGAGGAAATTAAGTTTTCGATTGACGATGTTGGCTTGCTTCGCGGCTATAGTGTTTTCGAATATTTCAAAGCGTATAAGGGAATTCCTGTTTTCATGAAGGACCACTTGTACCGCTTTGAAAATTCTGCCGATCTATTCGGAATAAAAATTCCCATTAGCCGCCCAAAAATTGAAGAGGCTATACTTAGAATGCTTGGACAGAATAAATATCCTATTTCTGGCATCAAGATTTTACTGACAGGAGGGAATTCTGCGAATGGGTTTTCTGCTGGTAAACCTAATATGGCTATGCTCAATCTTGAGACAGAAGATTCGTCCAAAGAGTATTATAGCCAAGGGGTCAGCGTAATGTCACATAACTTTACACGAGAATTTCCACAAGCAAAGACCACCAATTATGCTTCGGCCGTAAAATTAGAATCAGATTGGAAGCAGAAGGGGCATTTAGATGTCCTTTATCACGATGGGCAATGGGTAAGTGAGGTAGCTAGATCAAACGTATTCGTAGTGTTGGGCGATAAATTGATTACCAATCAAGGGGATGTTTTGCCAGGAGTTACTCGCAGTAAAGTGGTTGAAATGGCCCCCAGTTTAGGCTTTGAATTAGAAATCAGGCCTTTTAGTTTAGAAGAAGTACTTGGAGCTGATGAGTTTTTTATGACTAGCACGAACAAAAGAGTAATGCCAATTGTAAAAGTAGATGATCATCTAATTGCTAACGGTTTGGTTGGGGCAAAGACGAAGAAATTAATGACTGCTTTTGATCAATTGATCAAGAAAGAGATCAGTTCCGGCCTTTAGACCGTAGCCATTTCGAAACTAATCACGTCCAATAAAATATCTACAATTTGACCCGGGAGTTGTTTCTCGATCTCTTTATAGTGGTAATTAATCACATGGCCATCTTCTAGCTGAAAAGCAATTCTTCCGGTTTGAATGCCTTTTTCGAAGGTTAATATTTCTAGTACGGTATTGTCAATACCATTGCTATAGGTGTTATTAATTCTCCAAGTTAAGTCTGCTCTCATCTCTGAAAGCTTGTTGAGGAGTCCTTTGACTATGGTTCGTGTTTCTTCTGCTATTTCTCCCATGAATGAATATATTTCAGTTGGACTGAATAATAAGAATGAAGAACGCAGAATTTGATGATTGGTTATTTGCTAATCTTCAGGGTAAGGAATGAACAGGAAATTGGTGAATTCTGGCTCAACTACGAACAAACAACAAAATTCATCAGGGTTCTTGTAAGCCGCTTTAAATGCTTCTTCGTTTTCAATCAATTTTCGCTGCAAAAACTCATCAACATAGGTGATGTAATAATTCCAATCGGTTTTCATTTCTTGCTTTGCCAATAACAAGTTGCCTATGGGAATATCAACTTTTGAAATTGGGAAAATTGGGTATTCAGAAAAGCCGCCCTTCTTTACCTCATAGGCAGCCTCTTTCAAAATATCAGACACAATGATAAAGTCCCTGGTGATTGTGCCAAGGTATTTACCGCTTAATTCAGGATCGTTTTGCATAATGCAAATCTAATGTTCAATGGTTTTTGATTCAATACTAAAATGACTTAGAAACCCATTTTAGTACATATTATCAATGTTTTTCGGCTTCACTTTAATCTTTTCTAAGGCTAAAAATTGCTCCCAGAACTGGTCATTTGGCAAACCGGCTCTCACTATAATAGGTTCCTTTTTAATCGGATGCTCGAAGTACAAGCCTCTAGCGTGAAGGTTAATGCTTTTATCTGGATTAGGTTTAGGGAATCCATATCTCAAATCTCCTCGAATTGGACAGCCAAATTCTGATAATTGAACTCTAATTTGATGAGGACGACCTGTTACAGGCTTTACCTCAAGCATGTAGTGATCATTCAGTTTTCCCATCAACTTAAAATCCAATTCTGCTCTTAGAGAACCCTCTTCTTCGTAATCATAGGCAGTGGAAGTGTTTCTATCGGGATCTTTTTTTAACCAACTCACCAATTTACCTTCTGGTTGGCTTGGTTTCTTTTTTACAATGGCCCAATACGTTTTTTGAATTTTGCGGTTTTTGAAAAGCGCATTCATTCTTTCTAAGGCTTTAGAAGTCCGTGCAAAAACCACAGCACCACTCACTGGCCTATCGATTCTGTGTACTACGCCTAAAAATACAGCACCTGGTTTATTGTATTTTTCTTTCAGGTAGTCTTTGCAGTAATCCACTAAGGCTTTATCGCCTGTGCTGTCTCCTTGTACCAGAATACCTGCTGGTTTGTTGACGATCAACAAGTGATTGTCTTCGTAGATGGGTTGAACTATTTTTTCCATTAGAATTCGCTCGTAAAGTGAAAGTTAATATCAGGAAAATTGTCCTGAACCATTTGAAGCCAAGCCTTTGTTTCGGCCATAAAAACAAGTTTTCCATCCTTATCACGAGCAATATGTCGCTGTTTTGAATCGATAAACTCGTTTAGTTTTTTAGGGTCTTTGGCAGAAATCCAACAAGCTTTATATACTTGAATCGGCACGAAATCAGCTGTGGCGTTGTATTCATGCTTAAGTCGGTATTGGATGACTTCGAACTGAAGTTGCCCCACTACACCAACCGCTTTTCTAGCACCCATTTCATAACTAAACAATTGAGCCACACCTTCATCCATTAGCTGGCTGAGGCCTTTCTCTAATTGCTTAGTCTTCATGGCATCTCTGTTGATTACCTCTCTGAAAATTTCTGGAGAGAAACTTGGAATACCCTTGAAAGTGCCTTTTTCTCCATCGGTAAGCGTATCGCCAATTTTGAAATTACCCGTATCGTATAAACCAATAATGTCACCAGGCCATGCCTCATCGATAGTTTCTTTGTCTTGCGCCATAAAGGCGGTAGCCTGCGAAATTCGGAACTTCTTATCCTGACGTGTATGGTAGTAATTGTTGCCTCGGACGAATTTGCCAGAGCAAATCCTTAAAAAAGCTATTCTGTTTCTATGCTTAGGGTCCATGTTGGCATGTACCTTAAAGATAAAGCCAGAGAACTTATCTTCAGTTGGAAGTACCTCTCTTAAGTCTGTACTTCTGGGCTTAGGGTTCGGAGAGATTTTTAAGAAAGTATCTAAAAGTTCTTTTACTCCAAAGTTGTTTACTGCAGAACCAAAAAATACAGGTGCGATTTTACCACTCAAGTAGTCTTCCAAATCTAGATCACCGTAAAGGTCGTTGATGAGCGTTACGTCTTCCCGAAGCTTAGCCGCATCTTTCTCACCTATGAATTTCACTAAGTCAGGGCTATCAATATCCGAAAGCTTTACAGTTTCTTCATAGAGACGCTGCTTACTTGGTTGAAAAAGCCTTAAACTCTTGTCATAAAGGCTATAAACTCCTTTAAAAGATTTCCCTATTCCAATCGGCCAACTCAACGGGTGAACGTTGATGTCGAGTTTATTCTCAATATCATCAA
>JBLIKG010000187.1:0-4888 GCA_047636255.1 Roseivirga sp.
CAAATGGCAACGTGCGTGTTTTTGGACCAGCGGTGAAGTCCATTTTGTAGTAAGCCTCTGAACAGCAATTCCTCACCAATTCCAGGTAAAATGGCTACCACTATGAAAGCCAATGCGAAAGCACCAAAGTTATCGAAAGTGGTGAACAGCTTAGTGGTTTCTGCCATTGTCTCTTCTAATTCTTTCGCCCATCTTTCAAAACCCGACATGAACTCAGGTAATTGGATATTTGTATTCCATTCAATGAGATATCCATTCACCATAATGAAGGCCACTGTAGCGAAAAGTGTAAATAGAAAGGGCATTGGCTCAACTTGATTTTCATCAAAAAGGGCATTAAGAGATTTCCCAGCAAGCTTCTTCATATAAAACCAAGGCACCAGAATGGTGAAAAAGAGGGTATAAAGTGATTGCGAAAGAAAAATCTGTGTTTGTGAGATATGCTCATAGAGTGAACTAGGGTCACTCATTACTTCCAAGCCAGCTCCATTGATGGCTAAAAATACAAGCATGGCAATTGAGGCTACAAACTGACCAATAAAGAAACCAGCGAAGAGCAGCCCTAAAATCACCCAAAAACTTTTTGATGCGGACGATTCGATTTCGGTGATCACCACTTCTTTCTCAATAATCGTCTTAGACGCTAGAGATTCTGGGTCTTCAACCAATACTTTTTTATCAATAAAGCTCTTTATTCTTTTTGCTCTCAAGGAAACATCAATGCCATTATCTATTCTCGCCATAATGCCATAAATTTACGCGATTTTTCGAAAGAGGCATGGTTAAAATTGGGAACATAGAAGTTGGGGATTTTCCGTTGTTATTGGCACCAATGGAGGACGTTAGTGATCCGCCATTCAGGGCTGTATGCAAGGAAAACGGTGCGGATCTTATGTATACGGAATTTATTTCGTCAGAAGGTCTGATTCGTAATGCCGAAAAGAGTGTACAGAAATTAGATATTTACGACTACGAACGTCCAATAGGTATTCAAATTTTTGGAGATAAGATTGATTCAATGCGAGAAGCTGCGGCCATAGCGGAAGCGGCTCAGCCAGAAATTGTGGACATCAATTATGGCTGCCCTGTGAAAAAGGTAGCTTGTAAAGGAGCTGGGGCTGGAATACTTTTGGACTTACCCAAAATGCAAGCCATGGCCGGTGAAATCGTGAAACAAGTAAGCTTACCTGTCACTGTAAAAACTCGCTTGGGCTGGGATGATTCGACCATCAGAATTCTTGAAGTAGCAAAAAGACTTCAGGACGTAGGTGTTCAGGCTTTGACCATTCATGGCAGAACAAGAGCGCAGATGTATAAAGGTGCCGCAGATTGGACTAAGATTGCTGAAGTAAAAAACCATCCCGACATTCACATTCCTATTTTTGGTAATGGAGATATTGATTCGCCAGAAAAAGCACTCGAATACAAAAATAAATATGAAGTGGACGGGATTATGATCGGGCGAGCGGCCATCGGTTATCCTTGGATCTTCAATGAAATTAAACATTTCATGAAAACAGGTGAGCATTTGCCTGCTCCAACAATGGAGCAACGCGTACAAACAGCAAAAAAGCATCTTCAGTTTTCATTAGAATGGAAAAATGAGCTGCAAGGCATTTTTGAAATGCGCAGGCACTACACCAACTATTTCAGGGGAATTCCCAACTTCAAGCCCTTTAGATCACGCTTGGTAGAATCGGAAAACCCAAATGAGTTATTCGATATTTTGGATGAAATCTCAGCCGAGTTTTCTGATGCTTACGCAATAGCTTAATGAAAAACACGAATGTGCTAGCATGGTCAATATTGATCATTTTGTCCCTAGTTTGGGGCAGTTCCTTTATCTTAATCAAACGAGGTCTCGATGTTTTCAATGCAGGTGAAGTGGGAGCAATCCGGATTTTGGCAGCATGCCTTTTTACACTTCCTTTTTCTATTCCTCAAGTAAGAAAGCTTAGTTTCAGACACCTAAAATTATTATTCATTATAGGATTGGTCGGTAGCTTTATTCCCGCCTTTCTGTTTGCAATTGGTCAAACACAATTACCTAGTGGTATCACAGGTGTTTTGAATGGGCTAACACCGGTGTCAGTCCTTATCATTGGAGTAGTTTTCTTCAAACAGGAAATTACTAGATTGAAGACAGTAGGATTGGGTATAGCTTTTTTAGGTACCATAGTTTTGCTTTCAGCAGGTGGCAATGGAGGTTTGAGAGGGATTAACCTTTATGCCCTTTTCATTGTCTTTGCGACCATCTGTTACGGCACCAACCTGAATGTAATTAAATACTACTTGGCAGACCTTAAGCCTTTGGTAATTACTGCGGTGAGTATTTTGTTTATGGGGCCGCTCGCAGGCTTGTATCTGTTGTTGTTTACCGATTTCTCAGTCAAACTGGCTACGGTTGATGGGGCAGTGGCAGCTTTTGGTTATGTTTCTTTATTAGGGATCCTGGGAACAGCCATTGCGCTCGTACTTTTCAATAAACTGGTACAAATTACAACACCAATTTTTGCGAGCACAGTAACTTATTTAATTCCAATTGTGGCTCTAATTTGGGGCTTTTTTGATGGGGAAATGATCGTAATTGGTCAGCTTTTTGGAATGGCGGCTATTTTTGTGGGTGTGTACATTACCAATCGTAAGAAAATCAGTTCAAAGAAAATTTAGCAAATATTACGTAGTGGTCTGAAGCGTACATTTTATTTTTTTCGTAGCGATCTATTCCCGAATCAATCATCGTGAATTTATCGCTTCTTCTGTGAAATATGTAGTCAATTCGTGGGCAATTTCTACCGCCATGAAAACTGTGATAAGTGCAACCCTCCAACTTAGCACCTGTATAAGTATCACTGTAATTTTCTCTGATCATTTGAATGATTAGATCTTCTGGAGCTGCGTTAAAATCCCCCACCAAAATTGTAGGATACTGCTCTTCATATTGACTTAGCTTGGATAGAATTAAGTCTATGCTATTGAGCCGCGAAGACTCCGATCTGTAATCCAAAAGAACATTGAGTACTCGGATTCTCTTTTTTGAATTTTTATTTTCTAAAACAACAGTCGTTGCAATTCTTGGAGATGTATTTCCCCAACTTTTGGTTCCAGGTTTATCTGGAGTATCTGAAAGCCAAAAAGTCTCGTCATCAATCAACTTCCAGTTCTTTTTGCTGAATAAAATAGCATTGGCTTTTCCATCACCATTCTTTAAACCTTGTGTACGATAGACTAGATCTAGTCCTGAAATCCCTTTAAGTACATCCTTAATCTGTGTTTCATTAACCTCTTGAAGGCAAATAATTCCATCCTCATAAGTTTGGAGATTAGAAATTGCTCTACTTTTTCTAATCTTCCAAGTATTGTCTAAATCGGCAGGTGTGCCGTAAAGCAGGTTTAAAGAAGCGATGAGGATTTCATCGGCACTGTTATTTTGAAATGCTTTGGCGTCTAGAAAAGTGCAGCATACAATCAAGAAACAGATCAATAATTTCATTCTCTAAAAATGCCTTAAAAGGGCGAAGAGAAAAAATTTTAGACTTAAAAAATGAAAAAGCCTGAAAACCGCTCTATAAATGGAGGATTTTCAGGCTTAATGACATTTATACTTTTTAACTATTTTATCAATTCTTGAATCGGTTGCCCCGTTGCTCCACTTGGAAGTCTCATATTCAAAAGCATGCTAATGGTAGGGGCAATGTCCGTGATGTGTATTGCCCGAACAGATTGGCCTTGTTTTACTCCCCAGCCATAAAATAATATCGGAACATGAGTATCATAAGTCCATGGATTTCCATGCCCTGTGCCTTTGCTTCCACCAAGTTGCCAAGCTGGATCTAAAACCACAACTACATCACCAGATTCTTTAGTATGATAAGCATTTTGAATAAGGTGTTTTGCCCCAGTAGTAAATTCATTGCGCACTAAATCTCTCGCGGTTAAGGCGACATGAACACCTTCTTGCTCCATCATTTTTTCAGCGATAAAGATTTGTAATTCGTACAAATCAACCTTTTCTGCTTCTACTAAATCATGGTCAAGGTGGATGATTTCGGAAAATGACTCAATCCATTTCTTCTCTCCAAATTTTTCATTCAAGGCTTCAGTAACTACTTGTCGCATCGCGCCAAGGTTGGCATTGTCAGCTCTAAAGCCATCATTTTTCATTCGGATAGAATTTTCTGCGACAGCATGATCAGCTGAAAGAAAAACGGTGTATTGTCCTTTGCCAAGTTTGGCATCTAACGATTCGAAAAGTCGTGCTAACTCTTTATCTAGGCGTAAATAAATGTCCTGAACCTCTTTCGACTGAGGGCCAAAGTTATGACCAACATAGTCAGTGCTAGAATAACTGAGGGCCAAAAAATCAGGCGTGGCATCTTTGCCAAGATTTTCTGCATCAATCGATGCAAGGGCAAGGTCTGTTAAAATACTGTTGCCATATGGAGTGCTTGGTAATAAGGAATAATTACGATTTGTGGTTCTTAGCTCCTTTAAGTCATAAGGGAAAGTTGGAGTATCTTTTCCATTAAAGCCTCTTTCATATTCCGAGTTGTCAATACCACTGGCAGTATACTTATCGCTTGAGAGCAAAAGATCCCAAGTCATATCTAAATACTTGTCTGCTTTCTTTTGGTTATTGAAATTATTGACCCAATCAGGCAATTCAGTCATATAGTAAGTCGAAGTCATAAAGTTGCCAGTATTGGAATCGTACCAATAGGAGCCATCAGATAAGTGACCACCAGGTAATGCTGAACCACGGTCTTTGATGGACATAGCGATTACTTTACCTCTCTTTTGAGTGTAAAGCTTTAATTCGTCAGTGATTGTAGAAGCATACAAATTGCGAGGAGAGATTTGCCCTGCGGAAACGGAACCTCCAACAGCC
>JBLIKG010000188.1:0-4882 GCA_047636255.1 Roseivirga sp.
TTCAATAATTTCTCTAATTTTTTTCTCCTGTTTTGGATTCATCCTTTCAGCCAAAATAATATATCTATCAAAAACGCTAATAAAAACCTGACAGCTTTAATCAATTGGTTCAACCTAGTAATTCATCATTGAAGATGTAATTAGACAAAGCTGTCATGTTTAGGAGTTGCAATTCACTATTTTATTTCCTGGCAAAGCTCTACTAAAACGCCATTGGTGGATTTGGGATGAAGGAAACAAACTATTTTATTGTCAGCTCCTTTTTTAGGTATTTCATTCAAAACAATGAACCCCTCTACCTTTAATCGTTGAATTTCGGCTGCAATATCTTCAACATCAAAAGCAATATGATGAATCCCCTCCCCCTTCTTTTCAATGAATTTGGCGATTGGGCTTTCAGGATTGGTGGCTTCCAATAATTCAATCTTGTTGGGGCCGACTTGAAAGAAGGAGGTTTTCACTCCTTCAGTCAATACATCCTCGATTTTATAATGCGATTGCCCAAAAAGTTTGGCAAACAGATCATTAGCATTTTCTAAACTCTTGACGGCAATGCCGATGTGTTCTATTTTGCGCATAGATTAATTGAATCATTGACTATCTTTGTGACTGGAAAAGGAAACTTTAGTAGGCCATTGCCTGTTTCTTTAGCCAATCCGAAATTATTGGATTTTGGGTGGATAAAAAAGAAATTGTGATTATGAGTGGAACAAGCACAGACATTCATGTGGAAAGCATTAAGCTTCAACGCAAGATTGAAAGTTATTTGAGTATTAAAGGAAGTGAATTGAGTTTCGAGTTTCAACAGCGCGAGGGCAAAATTAAACTCGATTTAATTACGATTAACCCTCGACACAATCAGTCATTTTTATTCCAATCCGAAATTGGTATCGATAAATTGGATGCTTTGAGAAAAATGCTTGACTACGTTCAGTCGTATAAAGATAAGTATGGTTCTTACACCATTCAGTGGATCGCAAAAGGCGAAAACGAATTGCATACTTCTTATTTCCGTGCTGGAAATATGTACGATGTGCTCGATAAGCTTTATTATGGTCGCGATATCAATACCATAACCGTTTTTAGTTTAGTACTTAATCCTGTAGCATAATGATAACAGTAACAGAATCAGCAAAAGACAAGATTTTTCAGCTTCGTTCGAAAGAAGGAAGAGCTGAAAATAATAACATTCGCGTATCGGTTCAAGGCGGTGGATGCTCTGGCTTGATGTATGACCTCGATTTTGATTCAGAAGTGAAAGAAAAAGACGAGGTTTTTGAAGACAAAGGCGTTAAAATCTTAGTGGATAGGAAAAGTCTACTTTACCTTTTAGGTACCACACTTGATTTTTCAGATGGTTTAAATGGAAAAGGCTTTCAATTTGTAAACCCAAATGCTTCGCGCACTTGTGGTTGCGGAGAGAGTTTTTCAGTTTAAACTGAAAAAGTATAAAATGAGAAAAGAGGCTTAGGCCTCTTTTTTTATGGATGAGGGGCAAAACTTGGCTTCTTGATTATCCTGTTTTTAGTTGACTTTTCCATAAGATTATAGTCAACCTATTTCAGGACAATAGATGATAATGCAGTTGCTCTAATTCTCCCCCGCTGGCGGGGGCGGGGGGGGTGGAAATTCAGTCATCCTTAAAAAAAGAACAGTCACTTGGCTTTGCCGAGTGACTGTTAGATTAGTCAACTCAAACCTTATAGGTTTGTCTATTTAAACCTGCTATTCAGTAGGCGTTGGAAAATATAATTACTTAAAAACCTATACGGTTTGATTACTGCCCTACAAAGAAAATTGAGTTGGCAACCAGCAATTTACCATTCTGCCAAAAGGCCCTGAAAAGTGGATTATCAGCCAAATAGACGATAGAACCTCTACCCATATTTTCAACACCAAATACCATCGACTTGGCCAGTGATTCTTTCACCTTAGCGCCAGCCACTCCACTCACATGCGAATCAACTCCTTCGATAATTCCTACATTCGATCCGCTTGGTAAATAAGCATATCGGCTGCTGTTATTCTTCAAAGTGAAATAATGCTGTGGATAGCCAAAACCCATCGGGTGAGTATTGTCAACTTTCAATTTAAAGATGGCACCAGGCAAGCGATAATCTTCATACAAAGCATCACGTTCTGCATAAGTCGTAAGTGCCTCCTTTTCCTTTTGCTCATCTGTTTTCTTCTCTGCATCTTTCTTTTCGGCATCGTCAGCATAAGTATTTAAGTTGAAGCCATCCTTGCCTGAAAAAGTACTCATTGCGCGTTCAATGGCAATGATTTTACCACCTCCACGCACCCAAGCTTTCACATCATCCATTCTGGCATTTGAAATCGCACGTGCATAACTTCCGCTTGGCATTACAATTGTATTGTATTTATCAAGGTCAATACGTCCGAAATCATCGGTATCAACCATCGTCACTGGGTAATGAAGCTCCTGCTCCATAAAGTACCAGAACTCTCCAAAACCCAATGAAGAAACGCCATCACCTCTTAAAACAAGAATTTTTGGGGCTTTCAAGAAAGGCACTCCGTTCGATCCAAAGTCTTTACCTGAATCAACAAAAGTAGTAGGCGTTGAAAAGAGACTTCGGTTATAAGTTTGTGCTGTTTTCTTCACAATCTCATCGAATTTGGCACCCATGTGCATATTCCCTTTTCGGGTAATTACCAAAGTACCTGGATTGTAGGATTGACCTGCAACTGTAAAAGGTGTCTCTGAAAATCTAAGTTTGATATTTTGCTTCAATAACTCACCCAAGAATTTCGCGTCTTCTAACGACTCCCATTTCAACAAATAGGCTGCTGGTGTTCCTTCCACATCCATTTGCCCTTTTACAGGGGTATAAGCCGAAGCACTCACCTCCATTTTTACTTCAGTGGCATAAGCATCCAAATCCATCATATAAGGGATTGCCCAAGCCGTGATATCATAAGTGTCAGTAGTACTCGCAAAAGTATTCGGTTCGAAAATCGACTGAATCAATACTGATTTTGGTTGATAGGTACTTACTACAATGTCAACATTTTGTAAGGTCACGTTTTCATTTTTTCCTGTTTGATAATTGAAGGCAGCCACAGGTTTTTTAGCAGAGCTTACACCATAATCAATTTCATGAGTGTCTAAAAAAGCGGTTAGCTTCTTCAATTTATCTGGGTGATTGGTTCCTCGGACAATGAAAGCTTTGTATTTCGCCTTTGGGTTAGAAACTGCTTTTTGGAAGTAGTTAGCAAATTCATCTACCATCTTTTCGCTGTATTTCGAAGCAGTTTCCACTGTCGACATCCCTGTGGTGAAGTGATGAGCGATGGCATCTGTTAATTTCAAAGTATCGCCTTCGTCTGTCAAAATAGCCAAGTCGCTACTTCCTTGCTCGTAAGTCATTCCAATTGCGCCATTGTACATTGGGTAAGAATCACCATAGCTAGGATACAGTATGTCGAAGCTTTCTTTGGTAAAGAATAACCATCCGTTTTGGTCGAAATATTTAGCGTGGTTCTTACCAATGATTTCTTGAAAATCTCTTTGCCATTGCGTTACCTGCTCGTGAATTGGCTCAGCCGCTGGCGCGAAATAGTAAGGACTGTTGCTACCTTGCTCGTGGAAATCCACATGAATATGCGGCATAATGGTATTGTAAAGCTTCATACGCTGTTGCGACTCCACTTGTGATTGCCAAGCCCAGTCACGGTTCAAATCGAAAAGGTAGTGGTTCGCTCTACCTCCTGGCCAAGGCTCGTTGTGTTCGGCAGCATCTGGGTTCGGATTTGGCGTGGTGCCAGCCACCTGATTAATCCAGTTAGAGTAACGATCACGGCCGTCAGGGTTGATACATGGATCCATGATGACAACCGTATTCTTTAACCATTCCTTTGATTTTGCATTATCAGGTCTAGTCAACTCATAAAGCGTTTTCATGGCGGTTTCGGTAGAGTTAGCCTCATTCCCGTGCACATTGTAGCTTAACCAAACGATACCTACTTTATTGCCACTAGGCTGACCTTCCATTAAGCCAGTGCGCTTTAAGTTGTCAGTTCGAATTTGCTCCCAATTGTCGATGTTTTCTTGAGAAGAAAGGTAAGCTACTACCAAAGGACGAAGCTCATTGGTTTGGCCATATTGCTGCAATTTTACATTGCTCAGTTGGCCCGCGATGTACTCGTAATAATCAACAACTTTATAATTGGGTGTAAAACGAGTTCCGAGTGGGTAGCCTAAAAAATCATCTGGACTTTTAAGATTTTGTGCCTGAATTTGCAAAAAGCTGAAAGCCAGCAGAAATAGGCCGAGGAGTGTTTTTTTCATATAGATCAAATTATAAGGGAGGAATTTACGCTAATTTGATTTGTACACAAAGTCGAATTTGCTGGTTGGTACAAAACAGTTCTGTCAGTGTTCAATTTTTCTTTTGGCAAAAAAATACTGCTCTTTTTAGATTAGCGATTGATATAGAGTAATAGGCCAAACCATTGCATTTTATTATCTTGTGTATGTTTATAAATCCTATATATTATGAGAATCCTTTTGTCTCTTATCGCGCTTTGTGTTTGTTTCTCTCTTGAATTAGATGGACAAAGTTCCCTCAATCTCGGGAATATCAATTTTACTGGCACTAGTTCAAGTCGTACCGTAATGTATGGAAACAACGAAAGCCTGGAAATAAGCTCAATTGAAGGCAGCCCTTACTTAATGGAAGAGTTTGCCAGTACCAATATGGTATTAGAAACAGATGGTGTGTCTCAAAATGTAACCTTCATCACTCGATTCAACATATATTCCAACGGGTTTGAAGTTGAATATAATGGTGAAATTCAGTTTTTGGATGCCTCCGCAGTTAAAACATTTGAATATACAGTAGGTGATAAACAGAGTAGA
>JBLIKG010000189.1:0-4881 GCA_047636255.1 Roseivirga sp.
GCTTTGTTGAATGAATCAAGATTTTTGTCCTTTTCTGAAAGCTGAAAAATAGTACCTATTACGGGCCAATCAATACCTAGGACAGTGTCGTTATAGATAATTCCTGAGTCATTCTGAGGTGAATAAAAGTTGTCACACTTGTACGAAAATATGGCCACTTCTGATATTACTACAAAACCATGAGCAAAACCTCTTGGTACCAGAAACTGTTTTTTATTATTCTCAGTGAGAATTTCACCATGCCATTTTCCGTAGGTAGGAGAGTTTTTTCTGAGGTCTACAGCTACATCAAATACTTCCCCCACAATTACTCGTACTAACTTAGCTTGAGCATATTCTCCTTTTTGAAAATGAAGACCACGTAGAACCCCTTTTGTTGACTTAGATTCATTTTCTTGAACCCATTTGTAATTATCTATTACCGAATGTTTAGTAGTCTCTTCATTGAAAGACTCAAAGAAATATCCTCTTTCATCACTAAAAACCTGAGGGGTTAAGACGTAGGCATCTTTTAAAGGTGTTTCTTCAATTTTCATTACGTCCGTATTGGTTAGAATAATATGACTGATACTGCCCTGAAGTTACGTTGTTTAACCACTCTTCATTGGCCAAATACCAATCTACGGTTTTCTCCATTCCTTCTTCGAATTGTAAGGAAGGTCCCCAACCCAACTCTTCTTTAATCTTATTAGCATCAATTGCATAGCGCATATCGTGGCCAGCTCTATCAGTTACGTAGGTAATCAACTTTTCAGACGTACCCTCGGCTCTGCCTAACTTCTTGTCCATTACTTTGCAAAGTAGCTTGACAATGTCAATGTTCTTCCATTCGTTAAAGCCACCAATGTTATAAGTTTCGCCTTGCTGACCTTTATGAAAAATAATATCGATGGCCTTGGCATGATCTTCTACAAAAAGCCAATCTCTTATGTTCTCTCCCTTTCCATAAATAGGTAAGGTTTTGTTGTTTTTTATGTTGTTGATGCACAAAGGCAACAGCTTTTCGGGAAACTGAAAAGGCCCATAATTATTGGAGCAGTTAGAAACCACAATCGGCATTTTATACGTATTGGCATAAGCCCGTACGAAATGGTCTGAACTCGCTTTTGATGCTGAATAGGGAGATTGGGGGTCATAAGAAGTGGTTTCTAAGAAATAACCAGTATCTCCTAACGAACCATATACCTCATCGGTAGAAACATGGTAGAAGAGTTTATTCTCGAAGTTTCCGATCCAAGTGTTTTTGGCGGCATTTAAAAGATTCACCGTTCCGATTACATTCGTTTTTACAAAAGCCAAAGGATCGGTGATTGAACGGTCTACATGAGATTCGGCAGCCAAATGAATCACGGCATCAAACTGATGCTCTTTAAAAATACCATCTAAGAAATCAGCATCATTAATGTCTCCTTTTATAAAGGTGTAATTGGCTTTTTCTTCAATATCCTTTATGTTTTCGAGGTTACCGGCATAGGTAAGTGCATCTAAATTATAAATGAAATAATTGGGATACTTGTTTACAAAAAGCCGCACTAAATGACTTCCAATGAAACCCGCTCCACCTGTAATCAGTATTTTTCTCATGGCTACGAAGGTAGTAACTGAAAATTTATTTACTATTGCACATAACAAATAATTAATATACTCACTTTTTAATGCTCTCTTTACTTTCTACCTTTGGGGCGGTTATTTTGGAAGTATGGAGCAAATCTTTTTAATTTCAGGAACTTCTTTTTTGATTACATTTTTAATATTCCCAGTGTTTATTAAAGTATTCAGAAGAAGAAATTTTTTGGATACGCCTGGAGGTAGAAAAATTCATACCGTTCACACTCCCTCGATGGGGGGACTCCCGATCTTCATCGGTTTTGCTATTTCCTTGCTAATTTGGATGCCTTTTGAAGGTCTTAGAGAAATAAAATATGTGATTAGTGCACTGATAATAATGTTCATCATTGGCTTTCGAGATGATTTAATTAACCTTAGAGCTATTCAAAAGTTATTTGGCCAAATTGCTGCAATGTCAATCATTGTGGCAGTTTGTGATATTCGTTTGATGTCATTATATGGACTATTTGGCATTTATGAAATTCCATTAGTTGCAAGTTATTTGCTCTCAGCATTTACAATAATTGTAATTACAAATGCCTACAATCTGATTGACGGTATTGACGGTTTAGCGGGATTAGTAGGAATAATATGTAGTTTGTTTTTTGGAGTGTGGTTTTACTTGGTCGGTCTAGAGTATTATTCTTTTATAGCATTTGCTATTTTGGGAGGTCTTTTGGCATTTCTACAGTTCAATTGGGCTCCTTCTAAGGTTTTTATGGGAGATACAGGGTCCTTGATGATAGGGTTCTTTCTATCAATAGTTGCAATAAAATTTATTGATGGTAATTATAATTTGCCAGTTGATCATCCATATAGATTCGATGCCTTCATTGGCCCTACAGTAGCTGTTTTAATAGTTCCTTTGTACGATACCCTAAGGGTTGTTATTAAAAGAATGCTCAAAGGTATATCTCCCATGAATCCAGATAGGACACACCTCCATCATATTCTGCTTAGATTAGGATGTAATCATGCTCAAGCAACAGGAATTCTGGTTACCGTTAATGTTATTTTTGTTTTGCTTGCTTTGGTCTTGAAAGGCTTCTCTGATGCTATTGTATTACCCGCATTAATAATTACTGCTTTGGCACTTGGTACAATTACAGAATTAATATTTAAATCCATGATAGAAAAAAGGCGAGAAGAACTCAAAGAGAGAAACCAAGCATTTAGAAAAGAAGCCAAAGTTGTTCCTATTACTAAAAACGTAGGATAATTCATTTTATGAGTTGCGATTGTTGATGTACGAATGGTACTAAATAAATAGGCAACCCTCCCGAGCAACTCTTTGCCAACAATTAAGTTCTTTTAAAATCCCAAATTCCTTTCTCATTAACTAATCCCCTTTTTATATTATCTTGCGCACTTATTATTTATAGTAATTTGTAGAAAACAGCTGATGAAGCAAATTTTACTTTTAGGGTGCTTCTTAATTGCACTATCAAATTTTACATACGCACAAACTCTCCCGGATTTTTCAAATCTTAACGTGAGCGAATTATCTGATAAACAGATTCAGTCCTTGGTGCAAAGAGCAACAGCTATGGGATATTCTCAATCAGATATCTTTGAGTTAGCTCGTCAACAAGGAGTGTCATTGAGTGATATTTCCCTTCTTGGTGAAAGAATAAATCGAGTGAGTACCCTAAGAGAGGCTAAGTCTAGTGGCTCTCCACTTTCAGACAGTAGGTTCAGAGATTCTTATAGTGATTCTTTGTTAGTTCTTGGGAAAAGAGACACAGACATATTTGGGTTGAATTTTTTTAGAAAAAACAGTCAATTTTTAACCTTTACGCCATCTATGAATACTCCAACCCCAGAGGGCTATGTTCTTTCTGCTGGAGATGAAATCTATATTGACATTTACGGGGCGTCTGAACAATATTATCAATCAGGGATTAATCCCGATGGCAATGTGATTTTACAGAATATTGGACCGATTAGCTTATCAGGATTGACGATAAAACAAGCAGAAATAAAGATCAAAAATAAACTTTCGAGTCTGTATACTGATTTGATGGGTGATCAACCAAGCACATTTTTAGATGTGAGTTTAGGGAAAACACGTTCGATTCAAGTCAGCATAGTGGGTGAAGTTGAGTTACCAGGAACCTATAATTTGAGCGCATTTAGTACTGTATTCAATTCGCTCTATGTAGCTGGAGGTATCACGGAAAATGGCACACTGAGAGAAATTAAGGTTGTCCGCAACGGAAGACCTATAGTCCAAGTGGATGTGTATGATTTCCTAGTCAATGGGATCTCTAAATCTAACATCAGATTGGAAAACGATGATGTGATTATTGTCGGCCCTTACACTAACAGAGTTACATTAAATGGAGCGGTAAAAGTGGCTGGTCGCTTTGAGTTAAAAAGGGATGAATCATTTTCAGATTTACTTAAGTATGCTGGTGGCTTCAATGAATTTGCCTTTCAAGATCAAATAAATGTTACAAGAAATGTTGGTAAGGAACGTGTTGTAGCGGATGTGTATAAAATACAATACGACTTATTTAACCCAAAAACTGGAGATGTATATCAGGTAAATCAAGTACTCGATCGATATAGTAATCGAGTACAAATCAAAGGAGCGGTTTTTAGGCCAGGGAATTATTCTATCACTGATGGTTTAACTGTAAAACAGCTTATTGATCGGGCAGATGGTCTAAAAGGTGACGCAAACTTAGGCAGAGCGATCATTTTAAGGTCTAATCCTGACTTAACCACTCAAACCATTTCAATTGACTTAGCGGCTATTATCAATGGTTCAAAAGAAGATATATCTCTTAGAAGAGAAGACATTCTACAAGTTTTTTCCATTTATGATCTTCAAGAAGAACAATATGTAGAAATCTCTGGTCAAGTTAATGATGCAGGCATTTTTGCCTTCTCTGATAGCATGACCGTAGAAGATTTGCTGGTAATGTCGGGCGGATTCAAAGCTTCTGCGTCTCAAGCTAAAATAGAAATTACGCGTAGATTTGGAAATGCCGAACAAGGTAATTTAGCAGAGGTATTTGTGGTAGACGTGAATCGTGATTTGAGCTTGAGTTCGGAAAATTCGAATTTTCAATTGAACCCATTCGATCATGTAGTGGTAAGAAGAAATCCAGATTTCGTTATCCAAAAATTTGTTTCCGTTGAAGGTCAAGTGATATATCCAGGAGAATATGCCATTAAAAATCAGTCTGAGCGCGTATCTGATTTATTGGAAAGGTCTGGTGGCATTAACCAATATGCTTATGCTGAAGGGGCTACTTTATTAAGGAA
>JBLIKG010000190.1:0-4867 GCA_047636255.1 Roseivirga sp.
TTTCTTGCTCATAGGCATCAAGGTGTCCAAAAAAGCAGGAACTAGCTCGAAAGAATTTTTTTTATCAGGAAGGAATATGCCTTGGTGGCTTTTGGGAATTTCTATGGTTGCCACTACTTTTTCGGCAGATACGCCCAATTTGGTAACGGATATTGTTCGTCAAAATGGAGTCGCTGGTAACTGGGTATGGTGGGCTTTCTTGATTACTGGAATGCTGACGGTTTTTGTTTATGCCAAACTCTGGCGTAAATCTGGTGTACTCACCGACCTTGAATTTTATGAAACACGATACAGCGGAAAGGAAGCTGCTTTTTTAAGGGGTTTTAGGGCCATTTACCTTGGCGTTTTCTTTAATGTGATGATCATGGCTTCGGTGTCTTTGGCTGCCATTAAGATTGGCGAAGTTATGTTTGGGCTTGAGCCTTGGAAGACGGTTGTTTATGCCTCATTGATTACGGTAGCCTATAGTTCTATGGGTGGACTTAGAGGCGTAATTTTAACCGACTTTCTACAGTTTTTAGTGGCGATGGTAGGTTCTGTAGCTGCTGCTATTTATATCGTCAATTTGCCCGAAGTAGGTGGTTTAACCGAATTGTTGGCCCACCCAAATGTTAAAGACAAACTCGATTTAATTCCTGATTTTAATAATAGAGAGTTGTTTATTACCCTCTTGGTGATCCCTATTGCCGTGCAATGGTGGAGCGTTTGGTATCCTGGGGCAGAACCAGGTGGAGGTGGCTATATCGCCCAACGTATGCTCTCAGCCAAAGACGAGAAGAACGCAGTTTCAGCAACATTACTTTTCAACATTACTCACTATGCATTGCGCCCTTGGCCATGGATTTTAATTGCTTTGGCTTCCTTGGTAGTTTTTCCAGACTTAGATGCGATTAGAACGGCTTTCCCGAATATTTCTGAAGGGAAAATAGGCAATGACCTCGGCTACTCCGCCATGTTGCTTTCATTGCCTGCTGGCTTGCTAGGTGTCGTGATCGCTTCATTGATCGCTGCTTTTATGTCCACCATTTCAACGCATTTGAACTGGGGTTCATCCTATATCGCTTATGATTTTTACCAACGATTTGTAAAGCCAGAAGCAAGCGAAAAGGAATTGGTGAATGTGGGAAGGATTTCTACGGTGGTTTTAATGGTTTTTGCCGGACTTTTTGCTTTGGTATTATCAAGTGCGTATAGTGCCTTTCAAATTTTATTATCAATTGGTGCAGGAACGGGCTCAATCTTTATTCTTAGATGGTTTTGGTGGAGAATCAATGCCTATTCTGAAATAGCAGGGATGACCATGTCATTTATATTGGCCTTGCTTTTTAATAAAGATATTGGACCTGAAATTTTCGCTTCTATTCCCGATGATTACAAATTATTGTTGAGCGTAGGCATTACAACAGTGACATGGCTCTTGGTGACCTTAACCACGCGACCTACAGACTATAAAAAGCTGGCTACCTTCTTTAACTCCGTGCGGCCTTATGGTATGGGCTGGAATGGTTTTAAGAAAATTGCTAAGACAGAAGGGATAGCGCTTGAGCCTAAAATTGGGCGTTTCAGTATTGACCTTTTAGCAATGTTCTTGGGGATTGTGATTGTCTATGCAGCGCTGTTTGCGACTGGGATGTTTATTTATGGCAACATCCCAACGGCCCTTATTCTTACAGGAATTACACTAGTAGGTGCGATTCTATTAATGAGAACTTGGAAGAAGTTGACCTTTTAAAAAGTAAAAGTCCTTCAACAGATGGAATATGCTGTTGAAGGATTTTCAAGTTTTTTGATGGGGATTATTTTCTCAAAAAGGTATTCACAGCATCAGTATATCGCGCTCTGTATTGAGGAAGCGTATAAATCTGAACATGGTCAGCACCTTCGAATAACTCTGCCTGAACGTTTGAAAGACCTTTGATCTCATTTTCCAAAATAGGGGCAGGGGTGGTATTATCACCATTGCCATAAAGCACTAAAGTAGGTAGTGGATGTTCGGCCAGTAGGTAAGAAAGTTTCATGTTTTGTCCCCAATCATCGATCACATGGTCAAACTGATTGAATGACATATCGAAGATAAATTTAGGAATACCCATTTCATCGCTGGCTACTTTAGACGTTTCATAAATATTACTTAGTGGGCTTGCTAAAATAAGTTTATCCACTACTAGGCCTTCATTTTTACAATAATCGATTAAGTCGGGTCTGTTGACAGCAGTAGCACTTGCCATGGCACCCATAGAAAAGCCCCAAAGCACAAAGTGTGTTTGACTAAAATTCTTTTTGAGCATGGCCATTGAACCTACAATGTCTTCAGCAAATTCATAACCTAAGGCTGTTTTAGCATCTTCTGACTTACCGGAATTTCTTAAATCAGGAATGAAAATGTTGTAAAGTGAATCTAGGCCTGTTTCTTTTATCAAGGCCAAATATTTCATGGTTTTGAGTCGGTTTGACGTGCGACCATGATTGATCATTAATGTTCTGGTGATACTATCTTTTGAAGCAGGAATGTACCAACCGTTCAGTTTGATCCCATCAAATAGCGTTTCGTAATCCAGCTCAGCATAGTTTGAGAAACCATAGTCCGAAGGATCTCTATTTTCTCCAATCCCGAATTTTTCAACCATTTCTGGATTATCGATCACGGATTCAAATGTATATCTATCGTAGTCTGTAATCATATTTACTGTGTACGGCAAAACCAAAAAATAGAATGCCGCGATCACCAGCAATATGCCAACGATCATGATTTTGAAAAACTTCTTCATAGCTTAATTTTTAGAGAGAGATGCGAGTAAATATAAAACTGCCATTCTTATTGCCACTCCATTTTCAACTTGATCGAGTATAATAGCGTGCTCTGAATCAGCGACATCCGAATTCAATTCTACCCCCCGGTTAATTGGGCCAGGGTGCATGATCACAATTTCTTTATTGAGCGAATCGAGTAGCTTCTTATTCACTCCGTAATACAAAGAGTATTCTCTAAGGGAAGGGAAGTATTTGATCTGCTGGCGCTCAAGTTGAATACGAAGTACGTTGGCCACATCGCACCATTCTAAAGCTTTCCTAACATTCAATTCAACTTTTACGCCTAAGGAAGTAATGTGCTTTGGAAGCAGTGTGATTGGTCCGCAAACCATCACCTCGGCACCTAGTTTTTTTAGTGCGAAAATATTAGAAAGGGCTACTCGTGAGTGTAAAATATCACCGATAATTGCCACCTTCTTTCCCGCAACTCCTCCTAATTTTTCTCGAATAGAAAAAGTGTCTAATAAAGCTTGGGTGGGGTGCTCATGCGTTCCATCACCAGCGTTGATAATATTTGCACTAATGTGCTTAGATAAAAAATGAGGTGCACCGGGGCTGGCATGTCGCATCACGATCATGTCTACCTTCATCGATAGAATATTGTTGACGGTATCAAGCAGTGTTTCTCCTTTTTTTACTGAGCTATTACTCGAAGAAAAATTGAGAATGTCTGCTGAAAGTCTTTTTTCCGCTAATTCGAACGAAAGCTTTGTTCGTGTTGAGTTTTCGAAGAAAACATTGGCAATAGTAACGTCTCGAAGTGAGGGTACTTTTTTGATTGGCCTATTAATAACATCCTTGAACTCGTCAGCGGTTTGAAAAATAAGCTCAATATCTTCGGGAGTTAAATCCTTAATGCCTAAAAGATGTTTGACACTTAGTTGCTCCTGCATTATTGTTCTTCGTTAGTAATTAGCCATACATTATCATCGGCAACGCCTTGCTCAACCCATTCCACTAATACTTTTTGAGAATCAAGCGTATTTACTTGACTGCCAAAATAGTCGGGCTTGATGGGTACATGTCGAGCGTATTTTCTTTCTACCAGCACCATGAGTTCTACTTTGGCAGGTCGGCCATAAGCAATCATGGCATCCATGGCTGCGCGAATGGATCTGCCGGTATAAAAGACATCATCAATTAGAATTACCTTTTTACCTTCGATTAAGAAATCGATTTTAGTTTCGTTAGCTCTTTTTGGAGATTCTCTGCGCCTGAAATCATCCCTGTAAAAAGTGGAGTCAAGATAACCTAGCTCAATTTCGTTGTGAGTGAATTCATGCAGCCTGGCTTTAATCCTTTCAGCAAAATAGATGCCTCGTGGTTGAAGACCAAGAAATACAGTATTTTCAAAATTCTGGTGGTTTTCTATCAGTTCTTGACAGAGTCGGCCGATTGTGATGGCGAGTTGTGGATGTCCTAAAAGGAGTCTGCGTTGCATTTCAAGTGTCAAAGATACTAAAAGGTTTGTCTACTGGAACGATTCAACACAATTAATCAAGACCTTTTGCTTTTTCGGCCACGTTGATAGATACTTTATTGATGAAAAACACCTTTTTTTGGTCAGAGGCATCCCCATCTGTCTTAATATTTTGTACTCCAGAGACTAAAAAATGGTTATCGTACCACTTTATTGTACGAAGGCTATTCTCGTTTTCGTAGCCCAATACATCATTTTCATTTCTTAAAGCTAATTCGCTTACAAGTGGCTCATGAGTAATTGTGCTATCCATTAACTTACCGTGCAACTCTTCTTGAGAATAATATAAATACACTGCTCGATTATCAAGCCATTGTAGTTCACCCATATTGGTAGGCAATCCACTCATCTCTTTGTCAATTTCCGCCCAATCATCCCACATAATATTACCCTGCTTGTCTAATACCAAGGTGTAAGCATGAGAAAACTCAAAGTCATTGGTACCCATGTTTCCGAGGCCATTATTCGTGAATGGGTCGTTGTAACTGTTGAGTCCACGGTTGTTATAATTTCTCCCAACGCCATCATATCCACCATAGCGACTATTGATATCATCCATATTGGAAAAGCCTTTAA
>JBLIKG010000191.1:0-4847 GCA_047636255.1 Roseivirga sp.
ATTGTGAAAGAATAACCAAGGCTGATGTAGAACATTACAGACCTAAAAGAGGGGTTGATGAAGATAAATCTCATGGCGGGTACTATTGGCTTTGTTATGAATGGACAAACCTCATTCCATCTTGCATAACCTGTAATCGAGAAGGTGCAAAGCACAATTCATTTCCCATTCTAGGGAATCGAATATATGGCCCTGATCTTAAAGCTGATGGATCATTAAATCGACTATGGCAAAGTGCATATACCTCACCTCTTTTGGATGAAATACCTTGCCTTCTTCATCCCGAAATTGATGATCCACAGAATTTCTTTCAATTTGTAATTGACCCAAAGGGTTCTGGTATCAGGATAGTAGGAATCGACAAGGAAGGTAGAGGTGCCTCAACTATTGATATTTGTAAACTAAATAGGCAAGAACTTCGGATTGATAGACAACAGATAATAGAAGATTTTGTAGCAAGCGTTCATTCTTCATTCGTCCAACTCAACAAAGGACAAAAAACAAATGCTCAATTCAGAGACACAATTGAAGATTTGTTTAAAGCTCTATCGGATAAAAGCTTACGAGACTCTTTTTCATATACTTTACTCAGAAGGTTTATAGTTAAGTCAAAAGTTAATTTTGATCAGATCATATTACCATTTCTAAATCCTGCTTGCGGAAAGATTGTTTCAGCTGCGTTCACATCAGTTTTTCCTTAACTAAACAAGTGATATTTAAGATTCATGTTGTTGCTCGAAGGACGAACGGATCCAGGAATAGAAATTCAATTAACTTATAATGATATTTGTCAAAGCAAATGGCAATACCAGATCCTATAAGAATTTACCGAATGGTACATTGGCAAAATGTAGAGTATATTTTGAGCAATGGTATGTGCTGTCGAGAACACGATTTGGCCGATCCTGATTACATCAATATTGGCCACAGACAACTTATTACAGATCGGCATGATCACCCCATACCATTAGAAGGAGCTGGAGTATTAGGTGAATATGTACCCTTCTATTTTGCAGGCCATAGCCCGATGTTATATTGCATAATGAATGGTTATCAAGGTGTCGAACAAAGACCTCAAAATGATATTGTTTTTTTAGCAAGCACTTTCGATAATGTAAGGGAACTTGACTATATATTCACTGATAGACAAGCAAAAAAAACACTAGCTAGAGCCTACAACAATCCTGATCATTTTGATGAATTACAATGGGATATTATAAAAAATAGGGATTGGAAAAACAATGAGGAAAACCCATACAGACAAGAATTCAAACAGGCTGAGTTCTTAATCAAAACTCATATTCCATTAGAGTGTATGGCGTCATTAGTCGTACTCACAGAAGAAAGAAAAGAATATTTTGAGGCTTTAATTGAAAAGCTTGAGCTTGACATAAATGTATTTGTAGATGATCATCGTAAATTGTATTATTGACTAATGCTTGAATTTGTAAAAGGAAATTTGCTGGACGCAGAAGTTGATACACTTGTTAATACAGTGAATACTGTAGGTGTTATGGGTAAAGGCATCGCCCTACAGTTCAAAAACCGCTTTCCGTATAATTATAAAGTTTATAAAGAGGCTTGTAAAAATGGCACTTTCACAACAGGTCAGGTCTTAGTGGTGCAAGATGGTGACCTCTTGAATCAAAAAACCATTATCAACTTTCCTACCAAGGCCCACTGGAAATCACCATCCAAATATGAATACATCATTTCCGGACTTGAAGCCTTAAGAATAACATTGGTTAAAAACAAAATTAAGAGCATAGCTATCCCTCCTTTAGGCTGTGGTAATGGTGGTTTAGATTGGAATAAAGTAAAGTCACTAATCACTAAAGCTCTAAAGGATATAGATGCAAAAATTCTAGTCTTTACACCAAATGAAGACATAAAAGAGATGTTGCAAAAAGAAAACACTGTTGAAGAATCCAAGCTTACACCCGCACGTGCTATGTTGTTGTACTTGCTTTTTCACTACGAAAGTGTCGGGGAGCAAAGCTCTCTATTTGTTGCCAATAAGCTGGCTTACTTTTTACAAAGGAGTGGCGAAAAGTTGAGGTTAAAATTTGAACCTCATTTGTATGGTCCCTATTCAGTTCAAGTCAATCATGTGCTTCTGCATCTCAATGGTACTTACCTTAAGGGGATGGAGCAAAATCAAACAAAGGCATTTGAACCCTTTATTTTAAATTATGAAAGGTTTGATGAGATTAAAAGTTATGTGGACAAGAAATTATCTCAAGACCAAAGAGATAGAGTTAAAAGTGTTCTGTCTCTATTAAAAGGCTTCGAATCTACTTTCTCTCTTGAATTGCTTTCCACTATTGATTTTATCTCTTCGCACGAAGAGCGCAAAGAGATAGATAGTATTCTTGAGCGTATTGAGAGTTGGAGTGACAGAAAAACTAGGCTTTTTGAAAGAAGCTACGTAGAGATCGCGCACAAACACCTAGTTGACCATAGTCAAGGAGCCTTTCAGCTTAGCTGAACACCTAATCTAATTTCACTCTGAAACCTTCTGAGAATTGAAAGTTCATTCCATATCCGTAGGGCCTTGTCAAAAGCTATTGATTAGCAAAAGACCATTACCATTCATTTATTATATGAAGATCAAATCAAAATATTATCACTAATATTAGATAAACTTCAAAACACAGTGGATGTCCTTTAACGAACTCAATAGCGTAGAACATTACATCATTCACCAACTGAGTGGGGTGAATTTGAATAGTAAAACTGTCCAAGAACCTAAAGCGGGTTATGGTGCCCAATGGGTTTTTCAATCAGCCACTAACATTCAGCGAGGTGTAAATGAGGTTTTGGTTGAGTCGGAAGTTAAGGATGCTCTAACTCGATTGAACCCGGAAATTGCAGCCAATCCAAATTTGGCAGATGAGGTCATCTATAAACTCCGAGCCGTTTTGATTGCTGTCAATCAAGTGGGTTTGGTCAAAGCCAATGAAGAGTTCTTTAAGTGGATGACGGGCGAAAAAACCATGCCCTTTGGTGAAAATAACCGTCATGTTCCAGTTCGTCTAATTGATTTCGACACTTTATCGAATAACCGCTATGTAGTTACCAATCAATACCGCATCCATCACCGCGAAACCAAGATTCCAGATATTGTGATGATGATCAACGGCATTCCTGTAGTCGTTGGCGAAGCCAAAACAGCCATTCGTCCTTCTGTAAGTTGGCTGGATGGGGCACATGAAGTACACGATATCTATGAGAATACAGTACCTCAATTATTTGTACCTAATATTTTCTCTTTTGCCACTGAAGGTAAAGAACTGTACTATGGCGCCATTCGTTGTCCATTAGAATTTTGGGCACCTTGGCGCTTAGAAAATGATGAGGATGCAATAGCCAAAAGGTTAGGTTTAGGTGAAGTGGGAAAAGAGCTTTCGGATTTGCTCAATCCTGCAAGGTTGCTGGATATTATGCGCAACTTCTCTCTTTTCTCAACTGACAAAAAGAAACGGAGAATCAAAATCATCCCTCGCTTTCAGCAATATGAAGGCGCTAATAAAATTGTAGAACGTGTAAAGGAAGGCCGTGTTAAAAAAGGCTTGATTTGGCATTTTCAAGGATCAGGAAAATCCTTCCTAATGGTATTTGCTGCACAGAAATTAAGGCGAACTCCTGAACTAAAAAGCCCAACGGTAATCATCTTAGTAGACCGTACTGATTTAGATACTCAAATCAGTGGCACCTTCAATGCTGCTGATATTGCGAATGTAGAAACCACTGATAGTATCTCTGAATTGAGAGATATGCTAGAACGCGATACCCGTAAGATCATCGTATCCATGATACACAAGTTTCGGGACGCCAAACCTAATATGAATACTCGCGAAAACATCATCGTTTTGGTGGATGAAGCGCACCGTACCCAAGAAGGTGATTTAGGTAGACAAATGCGTGCGGCCTTACCCAATGCATTTCTTTTTGGCCTTACCGGAACTCCAGTAAACAAAGCAGATAAAAATACTTTCTGGGCCTTTGGCGCTGAAGAAGATAAAGGTGGCTATATGTCGCGCTATACCTTTCAAGACTCCATTCGAGATGATGCCACTTTGCCACTCCATTTCGAGCCACGCCTGGTAGATGTACATGTAGATAAAGAAACGATAGATAAAGCCTTTAAGGAGTTTCAAGAAAGTGCTGCCCTTACTGATGAAGAGGCCGATGCACTCAACCAGAGGTCCGCAAAAATGGCGGCCTTCTTAAAGTCACCTGAGCGTGTAGAGAAAATAGTCAACGACATTGCCAAGCACTTCAATGAAAAAGTAGGCCCTCATGGATTTAAGGCAATGATTGTCACTCCTGATCGCTATGCCTGTGTTCAGTATAAAGAAGAGCTTGATAAGCACTTTCCCGAAGAAGCAAGTAAGGTGATCATCTCCACTTCAGCGAATGACGCTTTAGAGTTCAAGCAGAAATGGGGCATGGATAAAAGCAAGCAGGAGAAAACAGTGGATGAATTCAATGATGCCCAATCGGAATTAAAGTTCATGATTGTAACGGCCAAATTATTAACTGGATTTGATGCCCCAATACTGCAAACCATGTACTTAGATAAATCGCTGAAAGATCACACTCTCTTACAAGCGATTTGTCGTACTAATCGTCTATTTCCTAATAAATCATTTGGTAGAATTGTCGATTATTTTGGTGTGTTTGACGATGCTGCTAAAGCCTTACAGTTTGATGAAGAGAGTGTAAAAAAGGTGATTTCCAATCTTTCAGAACTAAGAGGAAAACTTCCTCAAGCCATGAGAGATACGCTTAGTCATTTTGAAGGTGTAGATAGAACAGTCCAAGGATTTGAAGGCTTAGAAGCT
>JBLIKG010000192.1:0-4826 GCA_047636255.1 Roseivirga sp.
AAAAGGAACGTCAATTGAATAAGCTGAAGTCCAGCTTTATTTCTATGGCGTCTCACGAGTTCCGTACGCCTTTAACTACGATTCAGTCGAGTAATGAGCTCATTAACATGTATTTGGAGGTGGATCCTGAGCCGAATTTGAAGCTCAAAAAACATGTTGGCAGGATAAGAACAGAGTTAGAAAGAATGAATTCGTTACTAAAAGATGTGTTCACTTTGGGTAGGCTGGATGTTGGAAAAACAAGATTGAAAAAAGACATCACCTCACTTACGGGTATTGTTAAACAAGTTATTCAAGAAAATTTAGTTGAATACAAAACTAGAAATGTTGAGATCAAAGTAGTAGGAGTTGAAAGACAAGTAGACTTGGATAGCCAATTGATAAGTCATGCGCTATCAAATGTTATTAGCAATGCATTCAAGTATTCACAAGATAGGCCTGACCCAGAAATTACTATTACTTATAGGGACACTGGATTAACCATCGATGTAAGAGACTTTGGGATTGGTATTCCTGAAAAAGATCAAAAAGGTCTGTTTGAGTCATTTTCGAGAGCAAGTAATGTAGGCGATATAGAAGGTACTGGATTGGGCCTTATTATAGTCAAGCAGTTCGTGGAAATCCATAATGGTAAAGTTTCCTATTCTTCAGAATTAGGTAAAGGCACGGTGTTTACAATTGATTTACCAGATGTTTAAAAGAAGAAGCCAAACTTTAATAATGGATATACACCTTCTTCAGAAGCTGCTGCCAAGACCGTAATAGCGGCAAAATTAAATGGAGTTAAAAATACTCCGCCACCATAACCATGGTGTAGAATACTTGAATTTTCACCATCTACCCATACTCTGCCGATATCATTAAATAAGATTAAACCAACTTGAGATGGCAGAAAATAGGATTGCCAATCAAAGAGCTTTATCCTAATATCGAATTGATGATAAAAACTGCTTTCGCCAGAAAATCGATATCTCTTAAATCCTCTTAAAGTATTGAAACCATCGAGCTGAGCGGCTTGAAAAAACTCAAAATCACCAAAGCTCTTTTGATAACCAAGCCGAGTTGCAAATGTCGTTCTTGATGGCTCGCTAAAACTCCAGATCAAGGTGAGATCCGTTTTAAATTGACCGCTATTAGCAGATTGATCATTTAGCCCATTGGTGTAATCATAGGTTGCATTAAATGCCATTCCCTTAGAGGGGATTAGTGCCACATCACGTGCCTCGTAGTGAAAACCAACGGTTGCTCCACCATAAATTTTCTGTTCAAAAGTGGTTGATCCAAATTGCGAAGTTTGAGCAAAATCAGCAATAAATCGATCCGTATTTTCTTCCACTTCTATAGACCTGAAAGTTGGACCAAAATTCAGAATTGCCTTATTTCCAATATTGAAGTCCACAGTTGGTCTCACGGAAAATTCTTCGAAGCGGGTTCTATAAAATGTTTTTTCTAAATCCGCATCATAAGCCGTCTCATTGCCTAAACCAAAGAAATTATTAACGAAGTTGGGTACCTTTGCATCAGCATTGAGTGAAAAATCAGCCCTGCCAAAAGCATCAATTACATGAAGGTCGTAATTCAGGTTATAGGATGAAGTCCCAATGGCATAGTTACCTTGAATGGTGTGCTTTATGCGATATGGCTCATTCCGAAATCCATCTTTTTTAATCGAAATCCCACCACCTAAAAAGAGGCCGTCATCAGGATTTGCGTTGATGGATATTACGGGAGATCTCACGTCAAAATCGAATTCTTGACGGTTATATCTGTTGATTTCAGAATCTTTATCAGTAGTTAAATTTTTGGTCTCTTTGCTCGTACTTAGTGAAGTGCCTTTGGCATTATCATAAACAACAGTCTTCTTGCCCATTCCCCCAACAAAACTGTTATCAATGATTATATCATCATCATCTCCAGCAATGATTCTAACTTTTATGCCTTTTTTGACCTTACCAGATACTTCGAAACGGTCTTCGCCATCGAAGCCAAATAATCTGATTTCATCGGTTTCGTCCGTTTTAAAGTTGCGCTGATAAATGACTTTATCGAGTTTTCCCTTTTTAGAAATCTTATAAACCGTCACCTTGGTGTTTTCATCATCCAGCCTTTCTATTTTGAAAAGCTCTCTTTTGTCGCTTCCTAAAACATCTACCTGTTTCGAAATGAATAAGTAATATTCCTGAGCGTACTTTTCAAGATTATCACGTCTGTTTTTTAGCTTTCTGATGATTTCATCTCCATGCAAATCATAAATTTCTTTCGGCCATAAATGGATCGCTTTTTCGATTATCACATCCGTCAATGAAGCTTTTAATTCTCTGGCTTGGCTGAGCCATTCTTCTAAAGATACTTCGGTCATAAAAATCCTATCGAAGTAGCGAATTCGATAAGCACCTAAGCTTGGCACATATTCTATATCATCATGAAAACCCTTTAGTGCAGGTTGTGCCCATTTAGATGCCGCTACTTTTTTGAATAAACCTTCACCAGAAAAGAAGGCCACATCACGGTCTCTTGGAATCGGTCTGTAAAGCTTCTCATCATCTTTTTTATTGTATTCAACCCAGCGCCACTGATCGTCATGTCGGTCCCAATCACCTAACCAAAAGTCGAAAAGCCTATTTCTTGTGACGAAGACTTGGTCAACGTGATTGTCATTGTCTTTTCTTAAGGTTTCGTAGAGATCAATGCTTGATTCAACATCATCCCCATCACCAAAGAAATCCTCCTTGATATTCTTTTTGTTGGCGCGTTCTTCAAATAAAGCCAATGAATTAGCTAGGGCGGTTCTATGTATCCCAAAGCGTGGATCATCAGGAATGAACACCACTTTTGGGTTGGTATGGTAAATCCCAGCTGCATCGGCTAAGGTTGTAATTACAAAAGGCGCGTAAGGATGAGAGGAGGAGATGCCATCCTGCACAATGGCTTTGATAAAAGTGTCACGAAGGTTTTGAGGGAGTGTTAGCGCAGGGTTTTTGTCCATCGACCGAAGCACAAACTGCTTACCTTCTTTATTTTCCAGCCTTAATGAAATGGTCTGATGCCCACCGCCACGCTGCAGTATTTCTAATCCACCTTTTTCTGTTCCGATATCAAATATTGGTACCTTCAAGGGAGTCGCCCATTCCTTACGATAGTTTTCACCAAACATGTTGATGTGAAATTTACTGCGGATATGATAAAGCTGGCTTGCTGCAAATACAGTGTCTTGGCCTTCAAAACTGATTTTCGAATATCTTGCCATTAAGCGCTCGGGCTTGGGTAAGAAGGGCTTGGTTGAAATAGTGGCTGTATAAAGCGCTTTGGGTTCTTCATCTTCTGGGCTTACAAAATGGAGTTCTGTTCTGCCGTTGGCGAAATAATCCAGTCGGGCGAAGCCGAGGGTATTTGTAGCAAACTGGGCATCTCCTTTTTGTTTTACATGGGCATTGTTTTTTGCTCCTGCACCACTTACAATAAAGTTCATACCTTCTTTTTGAATATGCTCAAGGGCGTGTTCATGACCTGCCACATGCACTATGTCTGGATGTTGTTTCATCAGTGAAACCATGGCATCTCTGAATTGCTGGTAGATTGGATGCGAAGTGTCTTGAATATTGCCAAACCACTTTCTATAAAGGGGGTAAATCGAGCCTAAGCCTGGTAGCGGTAGGTATAACCATTTTGTCTTTTTAGAGGCGGTGAGTGGGAAAAGGTGATCTTTAACACTAAACACACCACCATGAATTCCATAAGTATACATCGGGTGGTGAGAGGCGACAATCACTTTTTTTGTGGCATTTCTCAATAGCACATCTTGAAAACTGGCTATTAATTCTTCTTTCGAAATCGCATCACAATCTGAGCCTTCTTCAGGCTTGATTCCTTTGTGCAAGAACCACTGTGTATCGATTACAACTAAGGTGATTTGTTCGGTTAAGTTGATTTCCATAGGGCCAGGACAACCTCTGGATGGAATCCAAACGTCTTGACTATCGAGCCTGTCTTCTACATAATTTTCTTGTCTTGCAAGCCACTCAACACCTAGCTCACGGCCTTGAGCCCAATCATGATTTCCAGGTATAAAGAACTTTTTCCCTTTAAAATCTTTGACAGCATCGATTTGTCCATTGATCGCTTTTTCAGCATCCGCTCTCAATTTATCTCCTTTTGGAGGCATACCTTTCGGGTAAATATTGTCACCTAAGTAAACGACAGTGCCTTTATTACCCACCTTATCTAATTCTTTTTTCAACAATGTTAAAACTGGGTTTTCAAAAGGTTCCCCAGCATCCCCAACAAGAAAAACAGAATATACAGGCAACTCTTTTTCTTGGAAGGCATCTAATTCAAATGAATGAATGAATAAGAAAATTATAGAGAAGAAGATTAATTTTTTCATAGTTGGTTAGACGCACTGATTTTTGCTTAACGCCAATCTCAGGTAAAAAATTCACATGTATTATTTCTTCATTTCAAAACGAAGGATCGTTCCGCCATCGCCATCTACTTCGTTGGCTATAAATAGGTCGCCATTGGGGGTAAATGTGATTCCTTCTGGTTGTGGAAAGAGACTTCTTTTTAATAAAGTAAGGTTTTTGGGTTTGCCAGCATTGTCAAAAACAACCAATGCTCTTCCAACCGATGCGATCATATATATATCTCCTGTAATTGGATGCACTGCAATGCCTGAAGGCCTCAATTTGGTGCTTTTGGCGCTAAGTACTCTTTCTAAGTCGTTATCTTTTAAAACAAACAAGGGGGTTTTCGAAAATGTTTTAGTGTCTAAATTGTAACCATATACTGCTTTGCCTTTTACCTTCACTCCTTCAATATCTCCGCTT
>JBLIKG010000193.1:0-4811 GCA_047636255.1 Roseivirga sp.
GAGACATTAGACCCCGTTGAAAACGGTTGTTCAAAACTTTCTGTAGAAGGAAAGCTGTTAATCTGACTTAAAGTTATATTTGCAGCCAGAATTAAAAGTAAGAATACGGCAAAGAAAAACTTTAACCTCATCTGAAAAATTCTAAGTGTTTAGATTCAAGATAGTTAAAATACGAATAAATAAATAAATCTTCTTGTTATCAGACCAAAAATGGTAATAAAATTTAGTAAAAGATGAAAATTGCAGTTGTTGGCGCCACAGGTTTAGTGGGCGGAGAAATTCTTGAAGTACTTAATGAAAGAAACTTCAAATTTGACGAGTTACTACTAGTAGCATCCGAACGATCGGTTGGTAAAACAATGACCTACAAATCAGTTGATTACAAGGTGATTAGCTTAGAGGATGCTGTGGCTCAAAAACCAGAAATTGCTATCTTTTCGGCTGGTGGATCAATCTCTTTAGAATGGGCACCAAAATTCGCTGCTGCTGGGGCTTTTGTTGTAGATAATTCTTCTGCCTGGAGAATGAGCCCAGCGCATAAGCTCATCGTTCCTGAAATCAATGCCGAAAGTTTAACAGCGAACGATAAAATTATTGCCAACCCAAATTGTTCTACAATACAAATGGTAGTGGCTTTGGCACCTCTCCATTCAAAATACATAATAAAAAGAATTGTGGTTTCTACATATCAGTCGGTAACTGGTTCGGGTAAAGCTGCTGTTGATCAAATGATGAACGAGCGCAATGGAATAGAGGGTAAAATGGCCTATCCACATAGGATTGACATGAATGCCCTTCCTCACATTGATGTATTCTTAGACAATGGCTACACCAAAGAGGAAATGAAAATGGTGAATGAAACCAAAAAGATTTTTGGAGATGACACTATTCAGATCACCTCTACTACTGTAAGAATACCAACAATGGGAGGCCATTCCGAGGCAGTTAACGTAGAGTTTGCTACAGATTACGACCTAGCTGATGTAAGAACCATTTTAGAAAATACCAAAGGTGTAATTGTTCAGGATGATCCAAAGAATAATCTTTATCCTATGCCTTTGACGGCACACAAAAAGGATGAAGTTTTTGTAGGAAGATTAAGAAGAGACGAAAGTCAGCCTAACACATTGAATATGTGGATCGTTGCTGATAATTTAAGGAAAGGAGCCGCTACAAATGCGGTTCAAATCGCTGAATATCTGTCAAAAAACATAATCTAATTGATTGAAGCACTGCTAAAACCTGAGGTTCAAAAATTCATACGGGATCATGCAAATGATGACCCTGTAGCTTTAATCCTCAAGGCCAAACAGTTCAAAAATATTCCAATTCAGCAGGCTATTGAGCAAATTCAATCTCGAAAAAAAGCCAAGTCAAAACTACCTAGCTGGTACGCTTCCAGTCAGCTTATTTTTCCTCCTCCCCTTTCAATCGAACAAAGTTCTTCGGAACAAGCGGCAAAATATAAAGCCGCCCTTTTCAAAGGGGAAAATTTCGTTGACTTAACTGGCGGAATGGGAATAGACTTCTCATTCATTAGCCAATCCTTCAATAATGGATCTTATGTAGAAAGGCAGCTAAACCTAGTAGAGCTAGCTAAGCATAATTTCAAATGCCTCAACATTCACAATGTTGAAATCTTAAATGAGAATGGCGAATCATTCATCAAGAATACAGAAAAGCGATTTGATCTTATTTATCTTGACCCAGCTCGTAGAGGTGACCATCAACAGAAAGTTTTTAGAGTAGAAGATTGCGAACCGAATGTGCTTGCATTGATGCCAATACTCAGAGAAAAAGGCAAATCTATTCTCATCAAAATGTCTCCATTATTAGACATTAAAGGAGCAATATTGGATCTAGAAGGTGTTACAGAAGTTCATATTGTTGCCATCAATAATGAAGTGAAGGAATTGCTATTCATTATCGACAAAGATTCGAGTAATGATCCTTTAATCAAATGTATCGACTTGAATGATGACTTGGTCAATTTTCAATTTAGGTATGGTCAAGAAGAAGAGACCATTTCTCCTCTAGGTGAAGTAGAAAATTACCTCTATGAGCCAAATGTGGCTTTATTAAAAGCGGGTGCATTCAAGCGTTTAGCCACTCATTTCGGATTAAATAAGCTGCATGTCAATTCACATCTCTATACCACCAAACAAGCTATTTTTAATTTTCCGGGACGGAGTTTTAAAGTGCTTCGCGAAATTAAGCTAAATAAGAAAGCGTTGAGAAAGGCCATTCCTGAGATGAAAGTGAATATCACTGTAAGAAATTATCCTGTATCAGTTGAAGAGATTAGAAAGAAGACTGGATTAAAAGAAGGCGGACAAATTTACCTTTTTGCCACAACAGACATCGTAGGTAAAAAGCTACTGTTATGTGAAAAGGTGATATAGTGAAGGCTATTCCAAACTACCTGAAAGCCCCCCTTCTAGGTTAAACTATTTGTTCTAATCCAACTTAATCACTTTATGAACAGACGTTCTATTCCCTTCTACTAATCTGAGTAGATAAACACCAGCAGGCAACGAAGAGATATCTACAGAGAGAACATTCTCACTGTCCAATGCTTTTCCTTGAGCTTCTCCTACTATCCTTCCATTAAATTGATGAATAGAAAAATCTACTTCTCTCGCATTAATGTTACCCACTTTTAGTTTGATCGTACCGTTTGTTACAGGGTTGGGATAAACTTGAATCTGACTATCCTTGAATTCGGGATCAATAGATGTGACTAAATCCGTTTGAATTGCAAGGTTATCAATAAGCCAACCAAAGCCAGTGTCAGCAGTTTGTCTTTCTAAGCGAAATCTTATTAGAATTACATCCCCAGCCTGTATCTGAGAGTTATCTGTAAGATTAAACATTCTGTTCCTAATTAAGGAGGCACTCCCACTTGCTCCTGCCTGAAATTGCTGAAACCAAATAGTCTCACTCCTTGTGCCGTATTTAATCAACTCAATCCAATTAGCTCCATTGTCCTTTGAAACTTCAACCGCAACAAAATCGGTGAATGGCTCTACCAATACCACTTCATCATAAGACACATTCGGTGTCGTTGCACTTACAGTAATTGGGGTTTTTAAAGTATAAGTAAAAGTACTAGTCGAATCTAAACCAAAGGCTTGAGGATAGTCGCTATAAATAGCACCATTCTCAAATCCAGATAAAGTTTGTATCGAAAATATATTTCCAACAAAATCATCTGTAACAGAATCAAAGTCATTGGTATAAGTATCCTGAGGATCAGAGAACGCAATAATCGGTATCTCGAAATAAGCATTTTCCGAAGGGAGGTAAGATACATTCGCATTAGGCGTTTTCGTGTCGGAAGCCTCTAACCTGTATTTGATCACATCCCCAACATCTAATGTTGAAATATCGATTACGGCATTGAATTCATTTTCACCACTAAGCGTCAAACTAATTGGAGCTTGTGCCTGATCGTTGACAAGGCTCACAAGCTTAACATCTCCTACAGCAATGTTATCCAGCACTATAAATTTTAGCGCTAACTGAGATGTAGTAATTGTATAATCAATTTGATCATGTAAAATAGTTGGTACTTCGTTATCTACTTGTATACTCAGGTTATCAATCGCCCAACCCCAGCCATGCGCAGCTTCATCAGCCAATAATCGAAAACGAATTAAGATTTCTTCTCCTCCAGAAAAAGAACTATTCGATAACATATCAATTTCATGAGTTTTGTAAAGACTCTCTACACCGGTAGCTTGAGAATTATTGTCTGTGATAGCGCTATTATATCTGCTGAGCCATTCTGCATTTCTTCTAGAATCATATCCATCTTCAAAGGCTATCCAGGTGGAACCTCCATCGTTTGAGCCCTCAACAATCACATAATCCCAAAATTCATCATCCCCAAAAACAGTCCCAGGATCTCCTGGCTCAACCAATACAACCTCATCAAAAGTCAGCTTTGGCAGATTCTCATTTAAAATAATAGGTACTCTCAGCACATAAATATAGTCACTGCGATTTCCACTACCTGTTCCATTAGCATAAGGATGATCGGAATGAATTGCGCCCGTAGAAAATCCAGTCTCTACTTTAATCGAAAAATTATCGCTTACAAAAAAATCATTAGCCGAAGTCGTAATATCATCAAAGTCATTTTCGTAAAACTCCACTGGATCTAGAGTAGCTACCACATTAACTTTGATCAAATTACTGGAGGGAAATGTGGTGGTATTAAGCAGCTTACTTGCGTCCGTTGCAGTTATTTTATAACGAATTGAATCGCCATCTGCCAATGCTAGACTAGTTAATGGGATTTCCGATACATAAATAGCACTGGTTCGATCCCTGTCTACCTCGACCATACTAGCAGTTTGGGCAGCCTGATCGTTTACATAATACTCTATTACAACGCTCGTCAAAGGACTAAAATCTCCAATTAAAGCAGCTAGTGTGAGATTAACATCCTCGGTCCTTACAAAATTGGGAGCATTATGTAATATTTCAGGTGCTACACTGTCTTGGGCTGTTTGAAAAGTGAAAAACCTATTCGATAGAAGCAAACTTGGTCTCGTGAAAGCTCTGTCCTTAATATCCTTTGTAGTGAAATAATAAGAATAAACCTGACCCTCTACTTTAGTAGATATTATTTGCGCACTGAACTCATTTGTATTGCCAGTAGCTGTCATTTGTACAGCTTTAGTGTCAGTTACGAAATTATCATTAGAATAATATAGGAACACTTGGTCTTCCAGATAGCCCACGTCACTATTAATGGTAGCAGTTACACTAAAACTATCAACTGTAATATCTTCTGAATTAGGCAG
>JBLIKG010000194.1:0-4798 GCA_047636255.1 Roseivirga sp.
CTGTTTCAAAATCTATAGATTGGATAAGCAGTTTGGCTTCGTCTAAAATGTAGTGATTAAAACTACCGATAATGGTGATGGCTAAGGTGAAAACAATAGCGATCAACATTAAACCAATGGTGAAGGGCAGTTTTAAAAACTTGGTGTTGATAAAGGCAAAGACTGCGGAAAGAACAATCAGAATGGTGATTATACTGAAAACATCCATTGATGAGAGAAATTTAATTTAGCGAAAATAAGTAATTTGAATCGAAGATGGGCTCAATTCAGCTCCTGAAAGTCATAAAGAAAGCGGCACCTTCACTTTTTGTGGACTTTACGGTTAAGTCGCCTTTGTGCTTTTTCATAATTTGCTTAGAAAGACTCAGCCCAATTCCAGATCCATTTTCTTTGGTTGAGAAGAAAGGAATAAAGATTTCCTCTATTTTATTTTCGTCAATACCACTTCCATTATCTTCTATTTTGATCACTTTTTCAGATTCGTTGTGGTAAGTACTTATTGTAATCTTAGGCTCTTTAGTAGCTGATAATGCTTGCTTGGCATTGGTGAGTAAATTGATTAAAACCTGCTCAATCAATTTACGATCGATGAAAATTTCAAATTCACCTTTGATATTCAATTCTGTAACAATGCCTTCTTTAGCAAAATCAGGAGACATTAACTTTACAATTTCTTCAATAAGCGTTCTAATATTAGTGCGCTCTGTTTGAATACTTTTTACTCTTGTTAATTTTCTATAATCATCTACAAAATGCAGCAAACCTTCGCTTCTTCGCTGAATGGTTTCTAACGAAAAACGAAAATCATCCAAATCTTCCTCCGATAATTCTTCGACCTTCTTTTCATTTATTTCATCATGCTGAAGCATCATTCGCATGGTTTCTGTCAACGAAGTAATTGCTGTTTTATCTGTCATGCTCTTCAGAATCTTTAGTATTTATGGAGCAGGTCAAGCTACATTCCACTCTTTAATGACTTGAAAGGGAATTCTCAAATTTTCAAGAATGAAGTGTTGGCAATGTCTGGAGTTCAATCAGCCACTGTTACTTTTCTCTTTTCTATGAAGGTTTCTAAGGCCAACCCAGCCGATACTTTGAGAGATGAATAACAATCAATTAAGCACTCTTAGAAAAGTCTTTCAGAATCTCTGTAAGCGTATCGATATTGATGGGTTTGACAAGATAGTTGGTTACAGCTTCATAAGATTTAGCCCTATTTAAATCCTCAGGATCAATGGATGAGGTCACTATATAAATTGTGGTTTTCTTTTTTGTGGGTATTTGAACGAATTGATCAAGGAATTGCCATCCGTCCATTACAGGCATATTTAAATCAAGCAAGATGATCTCAGGTAGATTTTCTCCACTTCGCATTAGAGGTTCTAAGCTTTCGAGTGCTTTTTTACCATTGTGAAAAATCATAAAGCTTTCGCAAAAATTAGCAAGGTGCATCATCCTTTTTGCAGCGAAAACGAAGATAGGATCATCATCAATTATGCAGGCTGTCTCAATTTTGTTCATGCTTAAGGTGAATTTTGAATGTGGTTCCGTGGTCAAGTTTACTCTCTACAAGAACCTTGCCGCCCATGGTCTCAATTTGGTTTTTTGTTATAAAAAGTCCTACCCCTCTAGCGTCCTCGTTGCCATGAAACGTTTTGTACATTCCAAATATTTTAGAGCCATGGAGTTGAAGGTCAATTCCAATTCCATTATCGGTAATTGTGATGACCTCAAATTGATTTTCATGCCAAGAATCTATCTTGATACATAGCTTTCTATTCTCTGATCTGTATTTGACGGCATTAGTGAGCATATTCAATAGAATACTCTCTAAATAAGCAGGGATTGCCATCACAAATACATCTTTACTAACTGTGTTGAAAATTGAGCCACCAGTTTCTACCAAACTTCCATGCACATTGGTGATGGCTTTCTCGATGTATTTAAACAAGTTGAGCTCAGTAAGATTTTCATTGGTTTTATTGTTCATTGCTACCACTTCATTCAAATGAGCGATAGTTTCTTTTAGATTTTCGGAGGCCTCAATTAAAAGTGGGAAAAAGTCATTTTCAGTTACTTCGGGAATTTCCATTTTAATCAATTCAATGATCATGGAGAGATTTCCAGAATGCGACCTCAGATTATGCGAAACGATATGAGCAAAGTTGAGCAGGCGTTCATTTTGCTCTTTGGTAAGGGTAAGCAAAGAATTCACCTCTGCCTCAGCCAGTTTGATTTGAGATATATCCGTGGCTATGGCCAAAAAACCATTGATATACCCTTGGTTATTCTTTATAGCAGTGACTGTAAGTAGAATGGGGAAGGTGGTTTTGTCCTTTCTCACATAAGTCCATTCCCTTGTTTCGAATAAACCTTTAAAGGGATATGCAAAAACGGACTGTTGTTCAGTCACTAATTCCCCGAATTCATCTGATAATGTTTCAGCTCTTGATTTTAACTCCTCTTTTAAATGGAAGAGAGCTACCATTTCATTATTGATTACTTCATTGGCCGTATATCCGAGGAGGTTTTCTGCTCCCTTATTAAAGAAAATAATTTCACCGTGAATGTCGAATTCAATAATGCAGACTTCTGTACTTGCATCTTGAATCCCTTGCAGCTTACTGATGCTTTCTTGTAGTTGGAATTGGGCTGTTTTTCTTTGTGTAATATTATTGATTTGAGAGATCAGATGGCTTGGTTCGCCTAGGCTGTTTTTCACCAAAGAAACTGAGATTAAAACCCAAACCACCTCTCTAGACTTATTTAAATATCTTTTTTCGACTTGATAACTGTCTATATTTCCTTTAATCAATTCATCTAGCTGATCTAAACCTTTTAAAATATCATCTGGGTGTGTAATGTCATTGAATGAGAGGTTGAACAGTTCATCCTTGGTATAACCTAAAATCTTACAGAGACTTTGGTTTACTTTGAACCATTTCCCTTTTAGGTCGATAAGGCCCATTCCATTGGCGGCAAACTCAAAAGTCTGTCTAAATTGTTCTTCTTGAAGGGCTAGGGCTATATTGGCTCTTGTTTTTTCATCTATATCTTGAAATAATCCGTAGATTCTAACAATCTCATCATTCTCCCAGACAGGGATACCAGTTACTTTAACCCATTTCTCAACCCCAGATGTATTAATGATAATCAATTCTACAGTGAAATCTTTTCCATTCTCAGCACAGTCTTTGAAGTGTTTTGCAATGGATTCTCGATTTTCTCCTTCTTTATAGAAATTTATGCCAGTCTCCAAATCGGGTGAATAATCGTCATCAACACCATGTATTTGCTTGGTTACTTTGCTCCAAGAGATTAATTTTTGGACTAAGTCAACCTCCCAAGTGCCAATTCGAGAAGCTTCATTGGTTCTTTCTAAAAGATCTTGATACTTGTAAAGTAGCTCTTCTCGGTATTTAGCTATGGTGATATCAGCAGTAAAAATGTAAATCCCACCAACGACTCCCTCATCGATATACCATGGTTTTACGTCCCATTTAAACCATTTGAATGTACCGTCAGATTTTTGATAATAATCTTCTTTTCCACTTTGAGATAATCCAGATAAACACTCTTTATGTATTTTTCGCCAATCTTCTCTCAAGAATGGACTTAATTCATAGTGCGATTTTCCAATGATATCCTTTCCTGAAAGATAATAGTCATTAATCCATTGTTCCGAAACTGCTAAATAACACATCTTGCTATCGAACATGGCCATTGCCGATGGCGCTTGATTAATGAAGGAAATATTGCTGCGAATATGTACTGGCAGGTTCTCTGTTATGGCAGCAGTGTGATTTTTTAAATCAGTCATTCAATGGCCTTGTGCTTGTGTTGTTTTATCCGTGACTGACATTTAAGACAACGGAGGGTCAATTTATGAATTTTTTCTGCTTCTCAATAATGGCGTGTACTTCAATAAATGACCATAAAAAGGCATGATGTTGACATCATACCTTTTTATTAAAAATTGAAATATTACTTGTCTTCTGCCTTAGGGCCTTTATTAAACATTTTTTCAAAGGCTTTGCCTATTTCGTCCAGCGCCTTTTTCAAATGAAATTTTGCCTCTTCGATTTTAGGCTCATTCTTCACCCTAAATGCATCGAATTTCACTTCCAATTTATCGCGTTGGGCTTTAAGTTTTTCGATGGTCTCATCTAAATCTTCACGTACCTCGCCAGTGGCATCTTTGGCTTTCTCTATCAGTTCTTCAATCTTATCGCGTAATTCGATAAGCAATTTTTCTGCATCATCTTTTAAACTCATTATTCTGAAGGTCTAGTCTTGATTATTGTACTTGCGTTGATCCAGCAGCCTACTCTAATTGAGGCGCCTTCCTCTAAATTGTTTTCAAATACCTGAGTAATGGTTGGGAATTGAGCCTTCGCTCTTTTCTGTCCATCACTGTCACCTGCTTTAAGAAACATGTCAAAAGCAGCAAAGAACACCGCTCTATCTGCAACCTGACTTTGACCTTGTTTACAGTCATCGAAACTTCCCATGTACAAATTACCTATTAGGGTATAAGCCTCAGATGCCATCGACTTGTCAGTGTCAGCAGCTTTCATCGCTTGATCTCTCGCTTGCCCTTTTTTGCCTGAAACGGCAAATGTTCTAGCAGAGCTTAGATAAAGGTCGGCTTTTTTTGTAGGGTCTTTTTCTAAATTGATTGCCTCTGCAAAGAATTTTTCTGCTTCATCATATTGCTTCAATGCTGATCTGCGCTTGGCTAATAATCCAGCTATACCGGCAGTAGGCTCAGCCTTGTGAACGATTTCGATAGTTTCAA
>JBLIKG010000195.1:0-4773 GCA_047636255.1 Roseivirga sp.
GTCATTTCTTTCTTTTACATCGGTCAGCAGCAAAGTGGTGGGCGTACCCAATATAAACATCAATACGTGATCATCACTCCAAGCGTGATAGCCAACAGGTGCTAAATCATCGAACGTAACCGATGGGGGAGTTTTGCCTACCAGATGGAAATACCATAAACGCTGTGTGCCGTCTTCTTCTACCCTCACTGCAGCAAAAGTGTCATAACCAGGTACTAGCACAGCAGAATACTCACTCTCAGGGGTATTTGTTACGTTCTTTTTCGTACCCTTATATAAATCCAACATCATAATGTCAGTTTGACCATTATCGTATTCTGTATATAGTAAATAGTCATTCCGGTAGAAATATGGTTGGTTATCATAACCTTTATGGTTGGTGACGTTCTTTCCCTTTTCAATAGTGATATTTCCCTTTTTTTCCTTCAAGTCAAAAACAAAAATATCAGTGTCGGGTGGTGGGCTTTGAGCTTTAATATTGAGCGAGCATAGGCACAAGCCTATTATAAGTGTGGTGAGATTCTTCATTTTTTGGATTTAGAGCGTTGAACGAATTTATTAAACTAACATTAGACGGCAAAGTGAAATCATTTTCGCTGTTCATAGAGTTTAACATAAAATACTTTGAAAATGTACAGTCAGGAAACTTTAGATGGATTTAGATTGCAAGGTGATGCACTTGCAGATGCAGTAGTGAACACTTATTTTCCATTGCGGAAAACAGACCTGCAATCCATCTTAGATACTTTTCGCACGAACTCTTCTGAGTTACCATCTACGATTAGCCCTGAGTTTAGGCTTCTTCATAATGATGTTTTTAAATCATTCTCTCATTCAGAGGGAGTCAAAATGGTCGAAGGACAAAAGTTCTTTGCCAAGAATGCGTCAGACATTATGTTGCTTTTGGGATTTCTTTCTTTGCCCTATTGTTACACTGCTGCCAAAGGGGCTGAAGTACTTGGGCGTTCTAACAGAATTATTGCTGAACCAGGTAAGAGGTTGTTGGAAACAGCTGAATTCGTTTTTGAAATTACCGAACCTAATGCCTTCGTTCCTAAAGGCAGGGGATTTGTGAGCATTTTGAAAGTGCGCCTGATCCACGCAGTAATCAGGTGGTACATTAATCAAAGTGGAAATTGGGATCAGGAGTATTTTGGAATTCCAGTAAATCAAGAGGACATGGCGGGTACTAATTTATCTTTCTCTGTGATTCCTGTAAGAGGGCTAAGGAAGCTTGGGATCATTGTTTTACCGACTGAATCGGATGCTTATATTCAGTTTTGGAATATCATTGGTAGCCGATTGGGGCTCAATGAAGGCTTATTGCCAAAAGATAATAAGGAATGTTATTTATTAGAAAAACGCATTCGCGAAAGGCACTTTGAAAGCTCAGAGATTGGCAGACAGCTTACAAAATCATTATTGAAATATTTCGAAACAGTGACAGTCAATTCACCACTAGAAGGGAAATCGAAATCCTTTATTCAGTTTTTACTAGGGGACAAAGTATCTGGTTTGCTAGGAATTAAAGTTGATGAATTTTCGCGCGTCAGCTTCAAGCCATTTTATGAGTTAATGAAGGTTAAGAATTTGTTCTTGCGAAAAGAGGACAATTATCTCGCGGCATTCAGCCAGTTTAATGAGAGAAAAAAGGAGCTGAATGACGAAACAATTCAGCTAGTGCTGCCAAAAGGCACCAAATAAAACACATCCATTTCTATCTTATAGGCTGATTGTCATAACAATCGATTGAATTTAGAATCAATCTTATTTAGCTATCTTTTTGATTAAGAAAGGGTTGCTGATTTATGTGGCTTACCACTTATAAAATCATACAATTAATAAGGGCGGTATTTTGGTTGAAATCACTAAATTTTGGTTTTAAACTAATCTAACCTTATGCAAGTAATAGAATCCTCCAAAGTTTATGATGTAGTGATCGTAGGCTCTGGTGCTGGAGGTGGAATGGCCACGAAAATCCTTTCTGAAGCTGGTTTTGATGTAGCCGTCATGGAAGCTGGCCCTTTTTTCGACCCCGCTCAAGATGAATATAGAACACAATTAAGATGGCCATGGGAATCGCCAAGGCGGGGTGCAAGTTCGGATCGTAGGTCTTTTGGTGATTTTGATGCCGCTTATGGAGGTTGGAACATTGCTGGAGAGCCATATACCACAGCACCAGGTACCAAGTTCGCATGGTTCCGTTCAAGAATGCTTGGAGGAAGGACCAATCACTGGGGAAGGATTTCTTTGCGTTTTGGCCCATTAGATTTCAAAAGAAAGAGTTTCGATGGCTTGGGAGATAACTGGCCAATCGGCTATGATGATGTCAAACCTTATTATGATAAAGTAGATAAGCTCATCGGGGTTTTTGGTTCAAAAGAGAATATTCATAACGAACCAGATGGCTTCTTTTTACCGCCACCAAAACCAAGATTGCATGAGATGCATTATATCAAAGCAGCTCGTAAGGCAGGAATTCCTGTAATTCCATCAAGGCTTTCCATCTTGACCAAAAGAATCAATAATCAGAGAGGGAGTTGCTTTTACTGTGGGCAATGTAACAGAGGCTGTTCAGCTTATGCTGATTTTTCTTCTGGAACATGTTTGATTTTTCCAGCCCAAAAGAACGGAGGTAAAGTTCAAATCTTCACCGACTCTATGGTGAGAGAAGTAACCACCGATAAAGAGGGTAAAGCAACTGGTGTTAATTATATTAATAAGGCGGATAGAAAAGAGTATCACCTCAAGGCCAAAATTGTGGTAATGGCCGCTTCGGCTTGTTCTACAGCACGCATTCTATTGAATTCAAAAAGCCCTGTGCACCAAGACGGGCTAGGCAATAGCAGTGGTTTGGTAGGTAAATACTTGCATGACTCAACTGGTGCTAGCCGTTCTGTATTCATTCCTAAGTTAATGGATAGAAAAATCTATAACGAAGATGGTGTTGGAGGAATGCACGTCTACACGCCATGGTGGTTGAACGACAAGAAATTGGATTTCCCTAGAGGATACCATATCGAAGTTTGGGGAGGAATGGGAATGCCGAGCTATGGCTTTGGTTTCAACCCCAATAGCCTAAATGAAGTAGTTGGAGGAGAAATTGGTGGTTATGGTGAAGTGCTTCGTCATGATATTCGAAAGTATTACGGAGCAGTTTTAGGGATTTCAGGAAGGGGTGAAAGTGTGCCTCAACGTGATAACTTCTGTGAGATTGACGACAATGTGGTCGATGAGTTTGGAATACCTGTATTGAAGTTCAATTATAAGTGGACGCAACATGAAGTGAGACAAGCCAAGCACATGCAAGACACTTTTGAGAATATATTGGAAGCGACTGGCGGTATCTTATTAGGCGATAAGCCAGGTGCGGATCGTGATTATGGTTTAACTGCTCCGGGTGAAATCATTCACGAAGTGGGCACCACCAGAATGGGAGATGATAAACAAGATTCGGTGACGAACAAATACAACCAACTTCACGATTGCGAAAATGTATTTGTAATGGATGCTGGCCCATTTGTTTCTCAGGCCGATAAAAACCCAACATGGACCATTTTGGCCTTGGCTTGGAGAGCCTCTGATTATTTAATCGAACAAGTAAAACAAAGAAAACTTTAATCTCATGGATAGACGCGATTCTTTAAAATCTCTATTGATCGGTTCGGTTGCTGGTGGATTATTGGTGACTGGCTGTGCGCCAGACACTAAAGTGGAAGCTCCTGAGCAACCTCAACTGCCGGGTTATGGTAGAAATGAAAACGAAAAATTGCATGACCAAAAGGTCTTAGCAGATAATTATCTTAATGAGCATGAGCTAGAAACTATTGCAGTTTTGTGCGATCTCATTTTGCCTGCCAATGCAGACTTTGGTGCGGCAAGTGACGCTGGTGTAGTAGACTTCATCGATTTTATAGTAAAGGACATGCCTAATCAGCAATTGCCGATTAGAGGCGGTATTGCTTGGTTAGATGCTCATTCTAATCGACTACATAACCTAGAATTCAAGAAGTTGACCGAAGAACAGCAAAAAGCGATATGCGACACGATTGCTTTCCCTGGAAAAACGGCTCCTGACTTAATTCATGGAGAAAAGTTCTTTACAAGAATGCGTAACCTAACGCTTACGGGTTATTATACTTCGGAAATGGGAGTGAAAGACTTGGGTTATAAAGGCAACAGTCCTGGCGTTTGGGATGGTGTACCTGAAGAGATTTTGCAAGAACAAGGTTTGGCCTACGAGCCAGAATGGTTGGCCAAATGTGTGGATCAAACCAATCGGATGGATATTGCAACTTGGGATGATAACGGTAACTTACTGACATGATAAAATCCATAAAGAGTCTTTTGCTTGTAGCTTTGGTTACTGTAATCGCTTCAAGCTGTAGCCCCAAAGTGGCTGAAAAGCTCAGTCTTGAAGAATATGAGACCTTGATGGCAGATACCAAGAAGCTTCAATTGGTAGATGTACGCACGCCTGAAGAATTTGAAGCAGGCCATATCACTGATGCCGTGATGATTGATTTTAAATCAGCCGATTTCAGAGAGCAGGTTAAAGCTTTGAAAAAGAGAAAACCTTTGGCGGTGTATTGCAAATCCGGTAATCGAAGTGGCCAGGCATTTGCCATTCTTCAAGAAATGGGTTTCAAAAAAATTTATGATTTAGAAGGAGGAATAACGGCTTGGCAACTAGCTGGTAAGGAAGTAAAGAAGTAAGTTTTAAAGCCCGAAAGGGCTTTTTTAAAAATATAATATGACGATACCAAAGTTTCG
>JBLIKG010000196.1:0-4769 GCA_047636255.1 Roseivirga sp.
GGTAAGTGAGTGTAAATCAGCGATAAAGAAAAAAGATTCGTTCTTGGGATCTTTGGATAATTCTATCGCAGGGATGATCGCACCGAGTAAATTACCCAAGTGTGGTTTTCCTGAACTTTGAATACCAGTTAATATTCTTGCCATTAATTCATTATTTGCCACAAATAAATGATTATTGACTGGTCGATTCAAGAACTAGCTCGTTATTTTTGAAGAACTACCATTTGACAATGCAAAAAACTATCATTTTCTCGAAGATTGGATTGCCATTACTTGCAATGTGTTTCCAACTTTTTTCTTTTCAGCTCAATGCACAAGAGATAATAGACGTGGGGGTAATACCAGGTGAGATAGGTACTTATTATGGAAACTTCGATTGGCGAAATAGCTCAAGTGATACAGTTGAGATTACTCTTTCTTCCGACACGGATCAATTGATTCCCGAAACCGAAAGAATTAGAGTAAATCCAAATCAGCGGGTATCAATCCCTTTTCAGATCAATACTGAAAACCTGATAGGCCAATTTCAAAGTGAATTCGTAATTTCCAGAAAGGAATTAATTCTTAACCAGTACTTAATTAGAACGAGAGTGCTAGCCCCTGTAATTGATGTTTTTAAAGAATATAGAAATGTGTTTTTTCCATTTCGTTCGAAATCACAATTACTCAATTTTAAGTCTGGTTTTGTTGGTGATACCCTAAGTGCGGAAATAGTACTTTATAATTTCAGCGGCAATGAGATTGATTTAAGTGAAGCAACCTCAGCGTTAAATTATGATTTAGTGTTCTTTCCGAGTCTGGTAAAACATAATGGATTTACCATGATGCGTGCGCAGCTTAGCACAGACTCCTCCTTTGCTTTGGGGTTTACTAGGACAATTGTTGAATTGAAGGATGAGAGTGATTCTTTGATTTTCGCGATGCCAGTTCAGTTTACCCTAGAAGAACGGCCTAGTAATGTTGAAGACAACTCACCAAGTTTGGCAATTAATATTACTGAATATGATTTTAAGTCGATTCAAGAGAATAGCATCGACAGCACTCAAATAGTAATTACGAATGTCGGAACAGGGGTTTTGGAAATAAAAAAGATGGAAAGTAACTGTTCTTGCCTTACGTATAAAACAACAAAAAATAGTTTAATAGCAGGTGAGTCCGTTCAAATAGATGTTTACTTCAATACGAAGGGACGTTCAGGTTACGAGACAAAAACCTTGGCTTTTTTTACGAATGATCCCAATAGACCAACTTCCATAGTGACTTTCAAAGCCAATGTCAGGTAATAGAATCCTTAGGGTTTCAATAACTCTTCCAACAATTCGGAAAGTGCTTTGTCATTTCCGGTAGAAGACCTCAAGGCATTAATTAGATAGTTAGGAATGTTCTCTTTGGCTTTAAGTTTTGATGCGAAGTCATTGAAAATTTCCTCTACTTCAGGTTTGTTTTTTATCAAAGTGGATTCATTCAGTAATGTTTTAAACTGTTTAAGTTGTTGTAATTTATTTTCTGAAATTGAACTTGAGATAAATTGCTTCGCATCTTCTTCAGTTGATGGTTTGATTAGTGTTTGACCTGAGTTGATAAATTCATTATACTCAAGAACTATTTTTTCGATATCCTTTCTCACATATTCTTTGGCACTAATTTTCGCTACTAAACTAGTATTCTCAGCTAAATAACTTGACATCCCTTCTCTAAATCCAAAAAAACCAGGGACAACTCTTAAGTCGCCATCTGCTTTTAAAAGAATTTCAGTGTCAAAGGATGTACTTTTGGAATCAGAGGAATATTTCAACAAGCTCAAATAGCCATCAATTATTATTTTGGCCAATCTATATTGGTTATTAATCTTTATTGGGCGATACTCGCTCCTGTCTGCAATTTTTACCCTTTTGATAGATAGCAGATTGTAAGTTTCCTTCTTGTCTCCAATTTTAATTACAATGAATTCCGCATCTGTTACATTAGATAGTATTTGAATATCACCTTCAACTACTTCGCCATTAGATTTAGTTAGAATATCTTGAGAGTAGCTGAAAACACTTGTAAAAAGAAGAATAAGGTAGATTGAAATTGTTCTCATAAAGGATTTAAATTGCAGATCGAAGTTATAAGTAATTTTTGAACACTCATAAATTAACCTATTTGATGTTATGTATGTAGGCATTTTAGCTATTTTAACGTCCAAAACCATTTCTTCATTATGAGTGAATTTTTAATTACAGACGATTCGGTCAAAAGTAAGTTGAAACCAGATCAAATGCTTGATAATCGAGACTTTTCGGTGATCAACAAAAGGGAAAGCCTGGTAAAGGCATTGAAGCACAAAAAGAGAAGCTATAACAAGGCCTTATATAACTTGCAATACGAACAAGAACTTGCGCAGCTACAAGTAGAGTTGGTCAAGCTGCAGCACTGGATAGCCGAAACAAAGCAGAGGGTTGCCGTTATTTTTGAAGGAAGAGATGCTGCTGGAAAGGGAGGGACAATCAAGCGATTTACCGAACACCTCAATCCAAGATCGATGCGTGTAGTCGCGCTGAATAAACCCACAGACTTAGAACTTGGCCAATGGTACTTTAGGCGCTACATAAAGGAACTGCCATACGCTGGTGAAATGGTTTTCTTTGATCGAAGTTGGTATAACCGTGCTGTAGTAGAGCCAGTGATGGGTTTTTGTTCCGAAGATCAATATCAAAGGTTTATGCGCCAGGTACCTGAATTTGAACACATGCTTTTTGAAGATGGTATTCATATTATAAAATTTTGGTTTTCAATAGGTAAGGATGAGCAAGTTAGACGATTTAATGAAAGAAGGGCAAATCCATTGAAGCAATGGAAACTAAGCTCGGTGGATGAGAAAGGACAGGAAATGTGGCAAAAATACACCTACTATAAAGAGCAAATGTTTGCTTTGACTCATAACAGTTTCAGTCCATGGGTAATCATAAAGACCAACACCAAAAAACAAGCGCGATTAGAAAGTATTCGGCACGTTTTATCCAAGTTCGAGTATCCCGGAAAGACAGAGGCTGATATTGTTGTTTTACCCGATCCGAATGTCGTGATGAGATTTCACCGTTCAATTTATAACTTGATCTAATGGCTGACATTAAGTACAATTTTTCAGATAAAGACCTTAGGCTTCTCAATAGTAACAAAGCCATTAAATTACTTTTGCAACAAGGCGATAATATCAATCCTGAAAGGGTTTTGAGATACGTTAAGTATGAGAAAAGGCTTGAAGAATTTCAAGTTGAAATGATTAAGCTTCAAAATTGGGTGATAGAAAATAAAAAGCGCGTTTGCATTCTTTTTGAAGGGAGGGATTCAGCCGGTAAAGGTGGTGCTATTCGAAGAGTCACTCACCATTTGAATCCTAGGAATTACAGAGTGATTGCATTACCCAAACCTACTAATCAAGAACGAGGGCAATGGTATTTCCAACGTTATATTACGCGTTTGCCCAATCCAGGAGAAATCGTGTTTTTTGATCGGAGTTGGTATAATCGAGCAGTTGTTGAGCCAGTGAATGGCTTTTGCACCAATGACGAATATGAACGATTTATGAAGGAAGTAAATCCTTTTGAATCAATGATTACCAACGATGGTATCATATTGATCAAGTTTTATTTCTCGATCACCAAGAAGGAACAGGCAGTTCGTTTTGCGGATATTATCGATAATCCATTGAAGCGTTGGAAAATGTCGCCTGTGGACGAAATGGCTCAAGACCTTTGGGATTCTTATACAGGGTATAAAGAGAGGATGTTTGAAGAAACTAATACCGAACTCAACCCATGGATTATTCTAAAAGCAAATAGAAAAACAGCTGCAAGGATTCAGGTGATTAGACATATTCTGGAAAAGATTCCTTACGATAAGTAATCAGTACTCAACTGCTGATTACTTTTGTAATCAAGTCGCCATTTAGGCTACTTAAAAATAAACTTTAGGGATAAATACTCTACGTATGCAAAAAATAATCAATGCAGTGCTTAAGCCTGAAGAGGCTTTTGACGAAAAACTCTTTTCAGCCACCATTCTTAAGAAAGCGCACATTACAAATGATCAAGCTCAAGTACGGGCGCTTAAAAGATCAATTGATGCGCGCTCTAGAAATATAAAAGTCAATATTGAGGCACAAATCTTTATCAATGAAGATGTGCCGCCCGCCATCTCTTATCAAAGAAATTATCCAAATGTAACCAATGCCAAGCCTGTAGTGATCGTGGGCTTTGGGCCAGCGGGTATGTTTGCAGCATTACGTTTGATCGAATTAGGCTACAAGCCAATCGTGATAGAAAGGGGAAGTGATGTTCAAAAACGCAGAAGAGATATTGCCGCCATTAATAAAGAGCATGTTGTAAACCCAGAATCTAATTACTGCTTTGGCGAAGGTGGTGCAGGAACCTATTCAGATGGTAAACTTTATACTCGTTCTAAAAAGCGAGGTGACATTCTAAGGACGCTGGAAATATTAGTAGCGCATGGAGCAACAGAAGAAATCTTAGTAGACGCTCACCCTCATATTGGCACAAATAAGCTTCCTAAGGTGGTTCAGGAGATCAGAAAAAGTATTTTGGATGCTGGAGGGGTGATTCATTTTGACACAAAGGTCACGGATTTTATTCTGAAGGAAAACCGAATGAGAGGCGTGGTTTTGGCCGATGGAACGAAGATAGATGGACTTGGAGTCATTTTGGCTACTGGCCATTCAGCCAGAGATATCTTTCATATTCTGAATAACAAGAAGGTAATTATTGAAG
>JBLIKG010000197.1:0-4760 GCA_047636255.1 Roseivirga sp.
TATTACTTTAAGGTTACTTAGTTAGATAGTTTAGTTAAAAAGTATCATTTTTATTTTAATGACCCAGCAAAAGCTCTAGCACAGACGGTGTTAGGGCTTTTATTTTTTCAGGGAGATATCTTGAGTTTCCATCTCCATAAGTCATCTCGCAGAGACCTTTTCACGGAAGAAAGATTACCAATTGTGATTCCGAAGGTGCTTATTTGCTGAAAAAGATTCCTGCGGAATGACTTAAAATGAGTGGGGAGTTAAGTCGTTTTGCCGTACTTTAACCATCCCTACAAGTCATCTCGCAGATTCCGAGGCATCGGAATTTCACGCAAGAAAGATTACCAATTGTGATTTCGAAGGTGCTTAGTTTGCTGAAAAAGATTCCTGCGGAATGACTTAAAAATGGGAGATAGTTAAATCGAGATACTAAGCTTTATCGAGATCCCTACAGAATTACTATATCAACTTAGCCTGTGCTTTAATCCAGCGGTCAGGTAAGTCACCATGAGTTGCGTTGGTGTAGTCATTATAGCTGCACGGCAAATATGCTTTTTGGCTATGCTTTTCACCAAAAGTCACGAGCATCCACCACTTGTCTGTCGCCTTACTTTTATAGAAAATCATCGTGTCGTCAGTGCCTTCTTGCGAAACTACATACTTAGTATACTCTCCAGTTTCGAATTTTCCGCTGTCCTTGCGGTTGTAATAGCCTTCAACAAAATACCAAAGCATTGTTGCGATGACAGAAGCAGTTTTTGCGTGCTGGTCGTCTAAGGCTGGACTATATTCAGAAATGCTGATGGAGCTTAGCTTCTCATTCATGCCCGCATACCAACAAATCTGGCAAGCCTCTTCGGCTGATAGCCCAAAAGGTTGCGCCTTGAGGTTGCCTGGGGCATCAGAGCTGCGAATGGCCGTGATATCGAAGGTCATCAGGTTGGCCATTCTGATCAAAGGTTCTACTTCCAGATAATGCTCTCGAATTTCGCCAAGACGCATGGCTTCAAAATAGAGTTTATCCAGCACCGCCAAATGATCTTGTGCCACCAAATACCCCTGATGTCCAAGGTGGTTATAAGAGAAGAGGTAGTTTGGGGTATGGGTCAATATTTTATCAAGGAAGGTGGTGTTCTCAGCTCCTGACGTTTCTAAGTCCAGCATTGCATCCACATTGAGTAATGTGACTAACTCTGGTAAAGCTTCATAGGCTTGGTATTGTCCAAAGCTTAAATCTTGGGTGCCGCCAATAAGGATCGGTACAACTTTTAACCCCAACAGAAATTCACAAATTTCCCTGATTCTGGCATTTGTGTCTTCTAAGCTTTCTCCGCTTTTAAGATTACCCAAATCACCAATTCTATATCGGCCAGTTCCTTTCTTGAGTTTATAAAACTTCTCTCTGATTTTTTCAACGGCCCCTACTTCGTTTTCACTTTGTTCAGCTCCGCGGTTATCTGTTAGACCTATAAGCACTAAATCACAATTTTTGATTTTGAAATTTTCATTCGTCAAAAATTTAATCTGAGCACCGACCGAATTATTTGGTAAGTTTTCGGGAAGATCAATAGGGCTGAAAAAGAGTTGAAGGTTCATTTGATCAATTGTAATGTAAAAATAAAGGTAGCCAATTAACGTGATCGAATAAATGAAATGAACTGTAAAATGAGCGAGTAAGAAGATATTGATCCGTAATAATGGTCATCACTAGTCACGCTTAAATAGACCTGTGATGACCTCATATTTATTGAAAGTTTAGAGCTTAAGTTTCGCCATATAAGCGGCATCTTCCTTCACACTTTCAATTGGAGTTGAGCCATCATATCTTTCTTGCTCAACGATGAAATACTCCAGCCCTTGCTTTTTACCAGCAGCTAGAATTGAAGGGAAATCGATTGAGCCTGTGCCTAGCGTACACGTAGCTTCATCTTCTGTGGTATCCTTAATCCTATCCTTCACATGGCAAAGTTTGAAACGATTCGGGTATTTCTCGAACCAAGTTTTTGGATCTTGTCCTCCAGTGACCACCCAGTAGATATCCATTTCATAATCAACTAATGAGGCATCAGTACCGGCCATGAAAATATCTTGTGGGTATTCGTCTTCTACCAAATTGAAGCTGTAGGCATGGTTGTGATAAGCAAATCGAATTCCATTGCTCTTGCAAATTTCACCTTTAGCGTTAAAATCCTCGGCTACTCTTTTATAGTCATCCAGCGTTTCTTGGCTTCTCCAAGGACAAATCAAATAGTTCATTCCTATTTCCGCGGCTTCGGCAGCTTTCTTTTCAAAGTCTTTGTCTATGTCGCAATGGCTGGAAACCATATCGAGCCCTAAATCGCCAATGTATTTTTTGAATTCCGTATTTTTCATTCCCCAGAACATTCCTTGTGCACCTTCATAGCTTTCGATTTGCTTATAGCCAAAAGAAGCAACTTGTTTCAGAACTCCTTTTGGATCAGCAGGGATTACATCGCGTAGTGAGTAGAGTTGGAGTCCAAATGTGTTTTTGGCGACCTCAGTTTTGACAACAAAATCGCAACCCATTGGTAGAATGGCCAAGCCGGCTGCAAAACTGCCACCCACTTTTAAAAAATCTCTTCTTTTATAAGTCATCATTTAAATATTACATGGAAAAAAGTCTGATGAATTTAGGAAGAATAAGGCGATTATTAAAGCTGTGAATTGTTGTACGGTAATTGGTCTTTTAACAGGCAATGGGCATAAAAAAAGCTCCGACTAGTCGGAGCTTAGAATTTCTAGAGATGGGATTTATTATCCACCGAAATCATCGAATGCTATGTTCTCAGGAGGAACTCCCCAGTCATCGCACATTTTGATTACGGCTGCGTTCATCATTGGAGGACCACAGAAATAAAACTCTATATCTTCTGGAGAATCATGATTGTTAAGGTATTGATCAATCACCGCTTGGTGAACGAAGCCTAAGAAACCATCTCCTTCTTTGTCGTTAACGTCTTTTTTGGTTACCCAATTGTCTTCTGGCATTGGCTCAGACAAGACTAAATGGAATTTGAAGTTCGGGAATTCTTTCTCGATTTTTTTGAAATCCTCAAGATAGAAGAGCTCTCTTTTCGAACGTCCACCATACCAGTAAGAAACTTTTCTACCAGTTTTCAACGTGTGAAAAAGATGGAAAAGGTGAGATCTCATTGGCGCCATACCTGCTCCACCACCAATGTAAAGCATCTCTGCATTAGTTGGCTTGATGAAGAATTCACCGTAAGGGCCTGAAATAGTTACTTTATCACCTGGATTTCTTGTGAACACATAAGAGGAACAAATACCTGGGTTTACTGCCATCCATTTGTTGTTTGCTCTATCCCATGGCGGAGTAGCAATACGTATGTTCAAAATGATAATGTTTCCTTCGGCAGGGTGATTCGCCATTGAATATGCCCTGAAGATTTCTTCTTCATTTACCATTTGCAAATCCCAAAGTTGGAATTTATCCCAATCGCCTTTGAATTTATCTGGCCCACCTGGATCATTTGGTAACGGCTCAATGTTGATATTTTTGAAATCACAAACTACAGGAGGAACGTCTACTTGAATATAACCACCTGCTTCAAATTCAAGATGCTCACCTTCTGGTAATCTCACCACAAATTCTTTAATGAACGAGGCCACGTTGTAGTTTGAAACCACTTCGCATTCCCATTTCTTGATACCGAAGATTTCTTCCGGAATCTCAATGCGCATGTCGCTTTTCACTTTCACTTGGCAAGAAAGACGCACGCCTTCTTTTTGCTCAGCTCTGCTCAAATGACCAACTTCCGTTGGAAGCACATCGCCTCCTCCTTCTACTATGGTACACTTACACATGGCACAAGTACCACCACCACCGCAAGCTGAAGGTAAAAATACCTTTTGACCTGAAAGTGTCGACAATAAAGTCGAACCTGCAGAAGTAATGATTGGATTTTTTTCATCACCGTTAACGATGATTCTAACATCTCCTGACTGAACCAATTTTGACTGTGCATAAAGCAAAATCAACACTAGTAATAAAATTACAGCCGAGAATGCGACTACTGAAGTGATAATTACTGAAGACATTAAATAATCTCTTTTAAATCTACAATTGAAAGACTGCAATTCAGCCTTACGTAAGGGCTACAAATATATTGACTAAACATTAAAATGGAGAAGGAATCGATAAAAAAACAATGGTTTTGATCACCATATTTTAAAGACTGATTTTCTCCCTTAACTTTTGTCCTTTGCGAAGCTCTAAAATCTCTGTTTCTAGCGTTTTTAAGTCTAATTCATTCGAAAATTCATCAGACTGATCGAATTGGATAACACTGATTTTAGAATTATAAACCCATTTTGAGCGAAGTAGTTTTGAAAGTTTGATCTTTCCGATCACATAACTTCGATCAAAACAAAAATATTTATCGGACACCTGCTCGAATTCATTCAAATCAATGTCTTCTGGTTTTTGAAAACTGGCGTAAACCGTCACTTCATTGTCATTATTGAAATGCACTTTGCCTTGATTGTAGTGCTTCTTGTATTCGTATTTGTAGTCATAGCTCAAAGCCGAAATGTCAGATAGCACTGCCGCACCTGTGGGTAAACTGCCTGCACCCTTGCCTATAAAAAGTTGATCATCACAAAACTCTCCATTCAAAGTCACTGCATTAAATTCATTATTGACATTGCGCAGATTATGATCGGCATTTACAAACTGAGGGAGCACACAAGCAAATACTTCATCGTTTTTGCGAATGGCTTGGGCAATGAGT
>JBLIKG010000198.1:0-4735 GCA_047636255.1 Roseivirga sp.
CGATTTCGTGATCATCGTGATCTGTCCAATTCAAGAATCATAGAAATCACATCTTGAAGCAGAAAACTTAGGATTCAAACTCTCTGCTATCGAATTCACTCATTCACCACCGCATTTCACTTCATACACACGTCAAAATTTGAGTTTTTGTTCTTCTTTGGCAGCAATATGCAGAATGTATAGAGAATTTGCAGGGATGGTGGAGGGTGTTGAGGGAGATTTGGGAAGGTGGTGAAATCTTATTTTGCGGGTGCCAACACTTTTGAAACCCCCATTCAAGTTCGATTGCATAAAAGGCATTTTTTCAGCCTAAAAATAAGTGAGATGATTCGTAGTATCACCATGCTGCATGGTTATTTTGAATTTTAACGACTGATTATCAAGGTGGTGAATTCATGATTTGTGGGTATCAACACTTTTGGAACACCGCCGTTACTCTTTATTTTAGAACACTCCGAATTTTAGGGAAGCTTTCAAAAACAACAATAATTCAACAATTCTGGTAGCTTTTACTCAATCAGCAAAGGTATTTCCTTACAATTTCCTGATCCTAGATTTAATTGAATACAATATTCCCCAGATGTATAGTCCTCCAAAAAATACATCTGATGTCGAAAATCTCCTTCCAATGAACTAATATGAAGAGTATCTATCGGCTCACCTTTAGCAGAGTTAATGAAAACTGAGTAATAAGTACGAGTCTTTTTGAAGTAAAGGGGTAATTTTTGATGTCCATCGCAAGCAATAATTCCCGAGGCATCGATATTCTGTGGGTCAATAAGTCTCAAAGTAAGGTAATTGGTATGAATAGCGGTGTTTATTTGACCATTGTTGCATTTATACTCAACTTGGAAACTCACTGCTCTTTCTTCGAAATTTGATGAAGGCCTAATGGGAGAATAACTTATATCAAAATCCAAAGGATGATCTTTTTTATAATCTCGCTTCTTAACTCCCAGTGTCACAGACTCTATATCCATCATTTTGATTTCTAATAATGGTTCTAGATTATTAAGTACTTGAATCTGCTGATCAGTACAATATTTTTTTGCTACAGCCTTGCCACGAAAGCTCTTTGTTCCGCAATCGTAGCTTAAATAGGAACTGTAATGTTCGATACCATTTTCAGACACGGTCGACAAATCTCTATTACAATTGCTAAAAAATATTACGGAGTAAAATAAAGGGAAAATGATTTTTCTAAAATTTCTCACGTGCTTTTGTTTTTTTCTTTTTCCGTCGCCAACGATTCATTTCTTCGTTCACATCTTGCTCAAACTCAACAGCTTCTACTTCATGTTTTCTAACACCATCGTTAACACCTCCCTCTTGACTGCCTGCTGGGGCGGTCCCAGTGAATATTTGCCTTGCATGCCACATTTCATGTAGCAGATTCATCATCCACATATCTTTGCCGTAATAAAGGTTTTTGGTCCATCCTAGCCCCATTATTTTAGTATCACCAATGGCTAAATCTTCATCTTTTCTAGGAGGTAATTCCTCTATATGCATGTACATTTCTGCGTCGGATCCTTCTCCATTGAATGCTGGGTTATTGGCGTCTAATTCAGAATCTCTTTCATCTAAAACATTAAATTGAGATTCTAAATCATTTCGCTTTTCTGCTATAACTGCCAATTCCTTTTCATTAAATGCCAGTGATTCTTGAAGATCAAGTTCCTCAAATTGCTTCATGACCAGATCTTTAGCTTCTTTTAAGGCATTCTTTTGATCTCTATATTCTCCAGCAATTTGAACAATCGGACCAGTCTGATTTAGAGTAGTTTGATTTATAGTAAGAATTCTATTAGGGTCGCGTTTTACGTCCCTAATTGCCTCCCTCGCTGTTTTAGACATTAATGCTGCAACGAATAACCTGCTTCTGACTTTAAATCTAAATGAAAAAGTAGTTTTCGATCCATCAAATTGCGTGCCAAAAACTATTTTTTCTCCATCAGGATCTACATAGCTTAAAGGATTATTAGCAACGAACGAGTAATCAGATACCCAAGGATAAACTGAAGATAATGGATCCAGACTCAACCATCTCCCAATCGTCGCATCATACATCCTCGCTCCAAAGTCATAAGAGTTTCCTTCCCCTTTCCATTCATCATCCTTTTCCATACCGTTAAAGCCGTATCTATAGTCTTCAGCTGAAAACTCCCTCCCTGGCATCTGCATCCCAAACGGATAATAATCGCTTGTGAACAAAACCTCTGCTCTATAACCTGTTGCAGTTGAGCCTTCTGTGCCTTCTGCAAGTTTTCTATCTGATACGGTGACTAGAACATTTCCTAGGTGGTTCGAAAGTTCATACTGCTTCTCTCCTAGAGACCTTTTCACAGGGTCAAGCGGATTGATGGTTTCTGGGATAATGATATCCGAAACGCCGCCTTGTATGTTATATGCCAGTGCAGTCACTCTTTTGTTGGTGTTCTTTATTCCTACGCAGGATGAGCCGTAGATATTGTGTTTCAAGATAACGAATCTTCAAGCGATCTACGCTTTAATGGATTGCATCCAGCCCTTCCCCGAAGCGAAGCTCGCGAAAAATCAAAGCGGTTCTACAACTGTTTTGTGGACGTTCGGAATTGATTTGTATGCGTTAGCTGGTTGTGGATGATGGGAAGCGCGAATTTGAAAGCCAGCCTGATTCCATCACGACAAATTCAATTGCAAAACTCTAATGAAGGTCGCTTCAGATATCGCAAAGCTTTCAGCTGAATTACGGAATGTTCGGATTACAAAGAAACGCTATCGCATTCACTCAATCATCACCACATTTCACTTCATACACATGTCAAACTTGTGCTGAGCGTAGCCGAAGCATTTTGAGTTTCTCTTCTTCTCTGGCATTAGTATGCAAGCTTGAGCGCCGAAGCATTTACAACATGCTCTAATAAAACAATCAAAGGTGATGCGAAGGTGCTGAGTAGTAAGAACTTGAAGGTATGGTGGAGGGTTTTGATGGGGGATTTGTGATGGCGTAGAAGTGTTGAACTGTTTGAAGATTAACAACTGATTATAAGGGTGGTAAAATCTTCATTTGAGGATATCAACACTTTTAGAACACCGCCAATGGCTGTGGGGGAATAAACGCGCTTAACCGAAAAGTTGATAAAACGAAAATCAGTGGAGCTTGCTGTTATTTCCAACTATCAATTCTTTTCGCAAACTTATAGTATGTCAAATAAAAAATCAGCAAGAAATAAATCAAAAAGCCCAAGTAAAAGAAACGAGCTCCTAAACCTATATTCATAGCAAAAACTTGAATGGCTGCAAACAATACTAACATCAAAAAGAAAATCCCTTTAGAATAAAAACACACTTCAACTTGAAGTTCGTTTTCTCTGAAGTCAATATTAATGATATCTACGGACCGAGTTAACCTAAGGCTTATGATTTTAGAAATAAAAGAGTTAACTGGCTTTATTTCAATTTTATTATCTTTCCTTATCAATTCGTTGCGATAAATCTTATCAAGCAACAATTCAATCCTTTTCTTTTTTGCGGTGTCAATTTCCAAGACTCTGACTGTTCTGAATAGATTTTTCATTATCGTTTAACATTTTTTGTTTCGTACTTCTGTGCATTGCCTTTTAACTCTATAAAAGTATCAGACTCCCAAATGAGATTGTTCTCACTGTCATATATTCCATTTGATATTGAATAATACCCATCACCTGTACTTCTCATAATTAGACTTTTAGATAGATTTAAATCCTTACCACCTAGTTCTTCAAATTTTTCAGACGCCAAATTAAAATTATCCTCAGCAGCCCCTAAATCCTCCCAAGTAAATGACCATACAGTATCTTCTGTTTCAATTGAACCGATTAAAAATCCAAGTCCGAAGCCTCCTCCAAATGAAAAGCCTGATATATCACCTCCCTCCTCGATGGCTAGTCCGCCAGAAATACCCAACCCTGCTTTTAGATTAGCTTGAAGTTTTCCAAAGGCGACACCGCTGTTATTCTTTGTTCCGATATCCATTACCGTCTCTTCTGAGGTGAAAGACATTGAATAATCAATGCTTAGAGCCCCTAAAATAGCAACAGAATCGAATCCTTCAGAAGTATGCACTTGATTCATACCTCCACCTTCATTTGGATAATTTGCTCCTGCACCTTTCGCAATGTGTACCGCAACATTACCCAAAGGGTCAATTGCGACCCCATAACTAGCACGTGCATTTGCCCCAATAACGCCCATTCCAATACCTCCATTAAATGAAATTGAATTTTCTACAGTCATTCCTGTGCTCTTTGCTAGCCAAGTAGTAAAACTGTAATGCAAACGCATGAAATCAATTATTGGCCCAGCACCTAATTCATCTTTGAAAAGAATAGGATTATTTCCTGTGTTGAGGTACGGAGAATAAAACGGGTATTTTTTAGCAATCGGATCAACACTTAAAAACCTTCCTATCCTTGCATCATGCACTCTGTATTTGTAGCTGACTGCACATCCAAGCCATTCTTTATCTGTTTCTTGACTCTGGAACCCGTATCTATAAACACGTATTCCAGACTAAAAGCTACCTTTTTATGACTCCCAAACCATGTATTTCAAAGAACAAATCTTAACCTCAAATATACGGATATCAGCCCCAAACACCCAATAAATACGGGAGTTTACCCCCAAAAATAAATCTTTAAACAAGCCACCAACATAGCATGAGACCTCGAGAAACATATGGTCCTTCGATTGAGCCTTTTCAGGTGCGTTCTCA
>JBLIKG010000199.1:0-4694 GCA_047636255.1 Roseivirga sp.
AAATTTCCGACAGCATCCTTCATCTGTTCATCAGACAAAACGGGATTTAAAATGAATACTGTTTCGTAATTGTTCATTATTATTATTTAATATTTCGGGATGCAAAGATAGTTATTTAAGATAAAAAACAACAGGAATGTAAAAGATTGTCATCGGTTTAATCGGCTGTCAATCAATTTCGTAATGTCAACTCTGTTTTTCAGAGCTATTCATAATCAGAAATCGATTTAAGAGAGATTTGTTAGTACCAAAAAAACAGGGCTCACCTTGGTAGGAGGCAAGATTCATTTTTTTGATGAAATATTTTTCAATGGCGTTAAAATTGGAGAAACCAATGATGGCATAAGGCTTGACTCGTCTAGATGTTTTTCTGTATTGAGGGTATATCCTATTCCTAATAATTTTCTTAAACAGGGTAAAAATATCGTTACTGTTCGATTGAAGATGTTGGTGATAACTGTGGTATTTATGAAGGGTCAGTAATGATTCTCCCGTCAAATGAAGTTTCGAGAGTATTGCGTCAAAATGAGTGGTCTTTCTGGCGCTAGTTTTACCTGAGATTAGTATAAGGGTTTCCAGAAAATATAATTAGAACATCATTCCAGAATTTTCCTTTGAAGAATTAAATGGTCAAAGGAAAATATCTGGAATCTCAATTGAATTGGAGTTGAGATTCCCTAAAAATTAGAATGAGAATAATGTTAAGTCTAATTTTTAGGGAATGACGACTTTTTTTTATCCTGAACTCACGTCAATCTAAAACACTAAGATCAATCAGAATTTTCTCATTCAATTCATGCTCGCCCTCAAAACTAATTACTTCGGGGGTGATTTTTAATTGATTCGTAATTTGTGTTTGTTCAAGCATTACCCCGTCAGAAAGGTATTGATCCTGAGTACCATAAACCCAATAGACATTCTTATTCTTTAGTCTTTCAACACTTTGCAAGGGAGGTAAATCTGGAGGGAAAATTCCAGCCCAGAGAATCAATTGATCAAATTCAATGTCAGATTGTGTGGCAAATCTCGAGATGGTAGCCGCGCCTTGAGAGAAGCCCAATAGGTTGACTTTTAATTGGGTAGGCAGCTTTTCTCGAACCTCATTAAAAACGGTAGTCAAGTAATTGATGTAATTCTGAATATCTCTTAATCGATCCTCTTTGGTCATCCAAGTGGCACCAACTCTGCCCGAAAAGCCGTTGAGGTAATATTTTGAAAGACCTTCTGGCGCTACTATTAAATTTTTTCCATTATCCAGACATTTGAACTTACGGATGAAGTATTCTGCCAATTGTCCATGTCCGTGACAAACAAACCAAAGCTGTTCAATTTCTTCAGAGGCCTTACCTAAAGTGAAATAACGCGATTCAAAGTCAAAATTGATTTTATTTTCCATTTACGAATTCAAGTCTTTATCAGAGAATTTGAAAGGAAGCAGATTGTCTATCGACTCAGATTCGTACACAGCCCCATCGCTATCTCCTAAATAGACAAGAATGTTTTGGTCTTGATTGTTTTCGTACTCACTCATTGCCTGTCTACAGCTTCCACAGGGTGTCGCCAGTTTAAAAAATTCATCTACACTTCTTTTTGCCACTATGGCTACGCTTAAAATTATGCTATCAGGATACTGGGATTTTGCGCTGAAGAAGGCAACTCTTTCGGCACAAAGTCCCGTTGGATAACAGGCATTCTCTTGATTATTACCAGTAATTATTTTCCCATTATCTAATTGCAGTGCAGCACCCACTTGAAAATTGGAGTAAGGAGCATAAGCATTGAGCGCAGCCTTTTTGGCATCGTCAATCAAAAGCCTTATTTCTGCTGATACTTCTTCGGGTTGATATTTATTGAGGTGAACTTCTTTCTTAATTCTCTCCGGCATGAAATCACATATTAGCGTGGGTTTGGAAGATACGAATCTTTTCATTCTTAGTTGTCCTGAGCTAAAACTGTTGCCTTATAGTTTGGGCATGAGGTAAAAAAATGGCAGCTTGTTGCACAAACGAATAGAGGATATGAATCGAATTTTAATTCTTGGTGCAGGTCGCTCTGCAACTTCTTTAATTAACTATTTATTATCAGCAGCCGAAGAGAATGATTGGCATGTAACTGTGGCCGATTATGCTTTACAATTGGCACAGGAAAAGGTCATGGAGCACCCAAATGCCACTGCTAAAGCAATTAATATTCGTGAAGAATCCGATAGAAGTCTGATCATTGGAGACGCTGATGTAGTGATTTCAATGTTGCCAGCTTCTTTTCATCCTCTTGTTGCTGAGACTTGTTTGGACTTAGGCAAGCATTTACTGACTGCTTCATATGTTTCTGATGATATGCGTGCGTTTCATCAGCAAGCAAAAGATAAAGGACTACTCTTTTTAAATGAATGTGGCCTAGATCCTGGTATCGATCATATGTCAGCCAAAAAAGTAATCGATCATATTCGGAATAAGGGTTTTGAATTGCGTGCATTTGAGTCCTTCACTGGAGGTCTACTCATGCCCAATCCTCATAACGATAACCCATGGGAATATGGCTTTACTTGGAACCCGAGAAATGTAGTGCTTGCTGGTCAAGGTACAGTGAAGTTTATTCAAGAAGGAAAATTCAAGTTCATTCCTTATCATAGACTTTTTCGCAGAACGGAAATGATCCATATTCCAGGCCATGGTTATTTCGAAGGTTATGCCAATCGTGATTCACTTATGTACATGGATGTTTACGGATTGCAGGATATCCAAACCCTTTTTAGAGGGACACTGCGCAGGCCTGGGTTTTGCAAGGCTTGGGATATTTTCATTCAATTAGGTGCAACGGATGATACTTACCAAATGGATGGTGTGCATAGCATGACGCATCGCCAATTCATCAATTCATTTCTTACCTATAACCTCAGCGATTCTGTAGAACTAAAACTCGCCCATTATTTAGGATTAGAAATTGAGGGGACTGAAATGCACAAGTTGAAATGGTTGGATATGTTCGAGGAAACACCAGTTGGGTTACATAAAGGTACTCCAGCTCAGATTTTGGAGCACATTCTTAAAAAGAAATGGACCATTAGCCCAGATGAAAAAGATCAAATCGTAATGTGGCATTTATTCGACTATGTCGAAAACGGAAAGACCAAACGTATCAGGTCTGCTATGGTAGCCAATGGTGAAAATGCCAATGAAACCGCGATGGCAAAAACCGTAGGTTTTCCTTTAGGAGTGGCCACCAAGTTATTGCTTCAAGGCAAAATCGAAGCCCGTGGAGTCGTGATTCCAATCACCCCAGAATTCTACGAACCAATTTTAGCAGAACTACATGAACTTGGTTTCCACTTTATTGAGGAAGAAGTGATTTTGGATTGAGGTGTTCAAGTGAAAAGCCAAGCCCAATAAATCAGTAATACTTGTAAGGGAAGTCTGAACCAAAGTATTGCTCGATAACCTTTTCTCTTTCCTTTATAAGCAGTGAGCATATAGACGTTGGCAGGAAAAACTCCGATCAATACCGCTATGATGCCCCAAGCTCCAATGGATTGAGTGGCTGGGAATAGAAGCATGACGCCAAATGCTGCTTCGAATACCCCGCTCAAATAGACCAATGGCAAATGGAAGGGTAAATAAGAAGGCATTATTTTTAGATAGAACTTAGGCTTCCAAAAATGGTTGAGACCGGCCAAAATATAAAGGCCGGCCATGATGTACATTGAGATCTCCATTAAACTGACTGTAAGTCAAAGGGTAGCTTCCTAATTCTTTTCCCATTTAGGTTGAATACCGCATTTAATAATGCCGAACCAATAGGAGGAAGGCCTGGTTCACCTACACCACCCGGAGCTTCTTCGTTTTCAATCAAATGAATTTGAATGTCTTTAGGCGATTCGTTAATGCGCAACATTCGGTAATTATTGAAGTTAGATTGCTCGGCTGCTCCATTTTTAAAAGTGATTGGGTCTTTTAAAGCAGCGGTTAAACCGAAAATAATATTTCCTTCCGTCTGTGCTCTTACTTGATCTGAATTAATATAAATCCCACAATCGACAACTGAAACTACCCTAGGGATGGTGACTTTACCATTTTCCTTCTTCAAGAATAAAGCGTGGGCTACAATTGTTCCGAAGCTTTCTACTATCGCAACTCCTTTTCCTTCATTGCTGGCAAGCGGGGCATTCCAATTGGCTTCTTTTTCAAGTCTTTCTAAAACCTTCACAAAGCGAGGCTCGGATTTCAATCGATTCTTACGGAATTGAAGCGGATCTTCATTCGCTTTGATGGCCATTTCATCAATAAAGGCTTCGTGTGCTACACCATTAGTGGAGGCAAAAACAGATCGCCACCAATGGATTGGAATTTGACTTTGGTATTCAGCATAACGAACAGAAAGATGCTCAAACTCATAATGCGTATTGATGGCTTCCATTACTTCAAAGGGAACTTTACCATTAGAAGGTCTTCCCTGTGTTGTGATTGCCTGACTGACCATTTTATGCTGCATGCCTTCTGGCTTGCTCTTGCTATCAAAAGTTGCTTTGAAAGCATGCACTGTGCCCTGCCTAAATGGACCTTGAGTGGTGTCATCTTCTCTAGACCAAATCAATTTTACCGGCTTCCTTAGTGCTTTCGAAATTTGGAAACATTCTTCCAATGAATCATTCATCGACTTTCTACCGAAACCACCACCCAAGAAGGGGAGATGTACTT
>JBLIKG010000200.1:0-4689 GCA_047636255.1 Roseivirga sp.
ATAGCCCAAAATCTTAAGCATACTTTGTTCGATTTGCTCTTCGGCAAATACTTTACTTCTGATTTTTCCATTTTCATCATGGTCAATCAAAACGTGCTTTGGTGCGGGAATTAAGCAGTGCTGAATTCCGCCATAACCGCCAAGTGATTCCTGATAAGCGCCAGTATGGAAGAAGCCAACATATAAGTTTTCGTCCTCTTCAATCAAGGGCATAAATACTTCAGAAGTATGTGCTTCTGAATTATAATAGTCCATACTATCGCAAGTCAGTCCGCCCATGTTTACCCTGTGGAATGGATGATCCCACTTGTTAATGGCCAACAAAATATACTTTTGATTCAAGCCCCAAGCATCTGGTAGGTGTGTGATGAACGAGCCATCAATCATGTACCAAAGCTCTTTATCGTTTTGTAATTTTTGATCTAAAATAGAGTAGATAAATGCACCGCTTTCGCCTACAGTAAAGCTTCCAAATTCGGTGATGATGTTCGGAACAGGAACGTTGTTCTTATTACAAATCCACTGGATGTTTTCTACGATTTGGCCTACCATATATTCGTAGTCATACTCGAAAGTAAGGGAGGTTTTAATAGGGAAGCCACCACCAATATCGACACTGTCCAGCGATGGGCAGATTTTTTTCAACTCGCAATACTTATACATAAAGCGGCTCAATTCACTCCAGTAATAAGCAGTGTCTTTAATGCCCGTATTGATAAAGAAGTGAAGCATCTTCAATGTTGCTTGAGACCCTTCAATGTGCTCTTTGTAATAATCAGTAATGTCGTTGTAACGGATTCCCAAACGAGAGGTGTAGAACTCAAAGTTCGGTTCTTCGTCAGCGGCTACACGCAGTCCAACTTGGAAATCCTTTTCAATTAAATCTTTATAAACATAAAGCTCGTTCATGTTATCCAAAACTGGAATACAATTCACGAAGCCATCATTGATCAATTCTGAAATGTATTGCGTGTATAATGGTCTTTTAAAACCATTACAAACGATAAGGATGTCTTTGTCAATTTTTCCTTTTGCATGCAAACTCCTAATAATTGGAATATCAAAAGCAGACGAAGTCTCTATCTGGCAACCGTTTTTGAGGGTTTCGTCTAACACAAAACTGAAATGAGAAGACTTGGTACAGTAACAATAGGTATAGTCACCTTTGTATTTGTGCTTTTTTATGGCGCCTTCAAACCAGGTTTTGGCTTTCTGTATATTCTCAGAAATCTTGGGCAAATAAGTCAATCTAAGGGGCGTACCATGCTCCTTTATAATGTCCTTTAAAGGGATATCATGAAACTCAAGATACTTACCATTTACTTTGAATTCTTCTGTTGGAAAATCAAAGGTCTGGTCAATAAGGTCAAAATAACTTTTCATCTAAGGTTTTTTCAAATTTAGAAAGCCGCAATATTAGGAATTTATTCACTTTTATAAGACTCTGTGTCCGTCAAATGTTTGAATTGAATTTTAATAGCTGAAAACCTTTAAATTTGAATTTACCTTTGATACCTAAAAAATGCCTTTTTAGCTTAAATAGACGTGATTTTCGCATAGGGTTTGGGCAAGAAAAGTGAGAGAAAAAAGTTTGTTTTTTTTTAGAGCGGAAGCTTGAAAAACAGACTCGAGATTCAGTGCCTTTTTAACGTGATTTAATTGATGATTTTTAGCAAATTGCGCACTGTTTTAGGGTGAATGATTTGGCATTTACCGCATTCAAAAAAATAAAAATATGTCACAGAAACCGATATCCGATTTTATAGAGAAGCATTATTTACACTTCAATGCTGCCAGTTTGGTAGATGCAGCGAAAGGCTATAACCTGCATTTGGCCGAAGGTGGTAAAATGATGGTGACCCTTGCTGGTGCTATGAGTACGGCCGAATTAGGTAAGTCATTTGCTGAAATGATCCGTCAAGATAAAGTAGCTATCATTTCCTGCACAGGAGCCAATCTTGAAGAGGATATCATGAATTTGGTGGCGCATTCTCACTACAAAAGAGTGCCCAATTATCGAGACTTAACTCCTCAAGATGAGTGGGACTTACTAGAACAAGGGCTGAATAGAGTGACAGACACTTGTATTCCAGAAGAGGAAGCTTTTAGAAGATTGCAGTCAAAAATATTCAAGCAATGGAAAGGTGCTCAAGACGCTGGCGAGCGATTCTTACCTCATGAGTACATGTATAAAATGTTGCTTTCAGGAGATTTAAAAGAGTTCTACGAAATTGATCCTGATAATAGCTGGATGTTAGCTGCTGCTCAAAAGAACATCCCTATTATCGTTCCAGGTTGGGAAGACTCAACCATGGGGAATATTTTTGCCTCTTATTGTATCAAAGGAGAATTAAACCCTTCAACCATTAAGTCGGGAATAGAATACATGACCTTCTTGGCAGATTGGTATGTGAAAAATTCAAGCGGTAGAGGTGTTGGATTCTTTCAGATTGGAGGAGGTATTGCTGGTGATTTCCCAATCTGCGTAGTACCTATGCTTTATCAAGACATGGAAATGGAACAAATTCCTTTCTGGAGTTATTTCTGTCAAATTTCAGACTCTACTACGAGTTATGGCTCATATTCTGGCGCTGTGCCCAACGAAAAGATCACCTGGGGTAAGCTCGATATCCACACTCCTAAATTTATTATTGAATCAGATGCTACAATTGTTGCACCTTTGGTTTTTGCCTACGTACTAGGTTGGTAAGTTGAAGTAGTTTTATGAGAAAAATCAGATTAGTAGAAGTAAGGTCAGAGTTAGCGGCCGGTACACGAGGCGCTAGTCTTGGTATAGATGCGATGAAAGTAGCAAGCTTGGACAGGCATTCAAGTTTTTTCGCTCACTTCAATCCCATTAATGTAAAGCATGAGAATGAATTACTATTTAATGACCCCAAATATGACCATGCAAAATATGGAGATGGGGTTTTTACAGTATTAAAACGTGTTTGCGAAACCATTTACGATTTAAGATCACAAGGTTTGTTTCCAATAGTTTTAGCGGGTGATCATTCAACCGCTGCAGGAACTATCGCAGGCATAAAAAAAGCTGATCCTCATAAAAGGTTAGGCGTAATTTGGATTGATGCTCATGCAGATTTCCACTCTCCTTATACGACTCCATCGGGTAATATGCACGGCATGCCTTTAGCAATGGCTTCGGCCATTGATAATGAAGAGTGCGAACAAAATGATGTAGAGGATGAAACTGAGGCACTTTGGGAGCACATCAAGAATATTGGAATGAATGGCCCCAAAATCAGTCCAAAGGATGTGGTTTTCATTGGGGTAAGGGATACTGAAGCACCTGAGGATTACATTCTTAAGAAATACGGCATCAAGAACTTTAAAACTGCCGAGGTAACAGAAAAGGGAATACCTACAGTAGCAAAAGAGGCGCTTGAAATATTAAAGGATTGCGATCAGATTTATATCTCTTTTGATGTGGATAGTCTTGATGTTTCTATATCTCTAGGTACGGGTACTCCAGTTCCTGAAGGCCTTTCGAAAGAACAAGCACTGGAGTTAAACATCGAATTAATCAAAGATAAGCGTGTTTGTTGTTGGGAAATCGTAGAGGTTAACCCAACTTTGGACAATCAAAATAGAATGGCCAATAATGCTTTTGAGATTTTAGAAGCAACGACAGAGTCATTAATTAAGAATTTCTAAGAATGGAATTACAAATAAGAGAAGGGCTATTACGGGCCTTTTCCACACTTTTTCAGCACGAAGTGTCCATTGATGACATAGCGCTACAGCCAACACGAAAGGATTTCGCAGGCACATATACCTTCGTGACTTTCCCTTATGGGAAAATCACCAAATTAAATCCTGCACAAACGGCCACCGCTTTAGGCGAATATTTAAAGGCTGAATTGACTGTAGTGGCTGACTTTAATGTGGTCAATGGATTTTTGAACTTTGTGCTTTCCGAAGGCTCACAAGTCGATTTGTTTTCCAAGATTTTTAATGGAGAAATCGTTGCCGAATCACCCGTTTTTCAAATCGATAAAACTGGTAAAACGGTAGTGGTGGAATATTCTTCTCCAAACACGAATAAACCGCTCCATCTTGGTCATTTAAGAAATAATTTCCTTGGAAATTCAGTTGCACGAATTCTCAAAGCAGCGGGAAATAAGGTGGTGAAAGTCCAAATCATTAACGATCGAGGCATCCATATCTGTAAGTCCATGTTGGCTTGGCTTAAGTTTGGAAAAGGTGAAACTCCCACGGATGCAGGTATTAAAGGAGATCATTTGGTTGGGAAGTACTACGTGGCTTTTGATAAAGCCTACAAAGTAGAAATTGCTGATTTAGTTGGAAAAGGACTGAGTCAAGAAGATGCAGAAAAACAAGCGCCCATTATGCTTGAAGCCCAAGAAATGCTGATCAAATGGGAAGAAAAAGACCCAGAAGTATATGCCCTTTGGGAAAAGATGAATGCTTGGGTGTATGAAGGCTTCGAGTCCACCTACGAAAGAATGGGCGTTGACTTTGATAAGCTGTACTTCGAGAGCGATACCTATCTCATAGGTCGTGACAAAGTCATGGGGGGCCTAGAAAAAGGAGTGTTCTTTCAAAAAGAAGATGGCTCAATTTGGGTAGACCTTACCGATGATGGGCTTGACGAAAAACTACTGTTAAGGAAAGACGGTACCTCGGTTTACATGACGCAAGATATTG
>JBLIKG010000201.1:0-4679 GCA_047636255.1 Roseivirga sp.
CGCCTAACCGTTTTCTGAGCAACTCTAAGCCCTTCCATCTGAACTCTACCAGGTCACTGACTTCTTCATGACTCATTAAAGTCATGTCGTTCAGTATTTCGGTAAGGCTACCAAAACATGCAAAGCCAGCGTTTTTTGTACTAGCTCCAGAAGGGAAGGTATCTCTTTCTAAAATGGCAATGGTGCTTTTTGGGCTTATTTCTCTGATCGAAATCGCTGTAGAAAGCCCGACTATACCTCCTCCAATGATTATATGATCATAATTTAAAAACGACTGTCTTTCCCAAAAACTCAACATGCACAATACTTTTAACTAAACTTGCCTAAATTAATTGAAAAAAGTCAGACCATGTTCGATCCCGCTCAGTTGCTTGAAAAAGCCAAGACTTCTAAAAGATATCTTTCACTATTAAACTTTGGGCTTTTAAGGATGATTCCCTTCAATAAGCCTCATGCTATCAAAATAGTGGAGATTAGCGATAAAAGTGTGAAAACCGTTTTCCCCTACAAAAGATCAAACTTTAACCATATTAAAGGCCTTCATGCCTGTGGGCTCGCTGCGGTATCTGAATTCACGACTGGCATTGTTTTACTATCAACCCTAGACCCCAAAAAATACAGGATCATTATGCAGAAAATGGAAATGAACTATCATTATCAAGGCAAAATGGACTCCTATGCTGAATTTTCGGTAACTGATGAGTGGTTGAAAAATGAAGTGATTGACCCTATAGCTGCTAATGAGTCAGTAGTTGTGAACTGTGAGGTAAAGGTGCATGATAAAGAAGGCAACCATTTAACGACAGGAAATATCTACTGGCAAATCAAATCATGGTCAAAAGTCAAAACCAAGGCTTAAACTTTGGTGTTCTAAAAAATAATTGAGGTTTTTCTGAACTCACTTTAATGTCTTTCACATATAAATGTTGGTTGTAATTTCTTAAAAAGGGAGTTTAAACGATTTCAAATCCCTTTTTAAGAAAAAAGGTTGTTTGGAATTCAGAACAGTTCTGCTTTAATTCAAATCTGCTTAGTTAATAATAAGTAGATAATTGTAACCTAAACACCCGTGTAATGACCCTGAATGTTAACTCTATATGGAGAGACATATTCACTTTTCGCAAGAAAAGCCTACGCTATAAAATTAGTCGTAGGGACTTCTATGAGGGAAGAAATTTCCTCAATAGTACAGGTCGTGTCCTCAACCTCATCCACCAAAAAAGCAGTGATATCTTTCAAGTTGAAAGACCAATTCGGTTTTATGGACTTTCTTTTGGCGTTGATCAAAAGTTAGCGACTAAGCACCTTGGCAAACCGAACTATATTGCCAATGTTAAACTCCCTTTAAAGAATCACAAAATTTTATGTTACAGGCTGTCTATCAGTCACGTTAAGTGCGTACTTCAGCTTCACTTTTTAAATAATATTTTCTTTCTAGGAGTGATAGAGCAAAAAAACGCATTCGACAGCAGTGATCAAGAAATTGCTAATCTTGTTCGTCACAAGTACGGAGTAGATGATATTCATTGGGTAGGAACCATCAAGGACATCAACAAAAATAGTATTGAAATTTCTAATGGGGCAGTTCAACGATTAGTATATACTTCTGGCGATTAGAGTATAATTGAAAACATTAAATGTCAATTATTGCAACTAGAGGATCAAACAGAAAAATATAGCCAGCTACGTTCCGAACTAATGCTTGATATGATTTAAAGACCTTTCACCTAAGCTTTGCTTCACCTAAAAGTCGGGATTCGTTCCGGCTTTTTTTGTTTCTACAAATTTGGCTAATCATAAATTGCTTTTATCTTTGATTTATTCAAATAGAATAATTGATGAAAGCTAAAAAACGCAGAAGTGCAAATTGTAGTAACTGCGAAAGTCAATTAGACGATACTTTCAATTTCTGCCCTGTCTGTGGCCAGTCAAATACTGATAGCAATATTACCTTTGGTATCCTCATCAGCGAGTTTATCGATAACTACTTAGGGTTAGACTCAAAAATGGCACATAGTGTTGGGCCATTCCTGCTTAGTCCTGGAAAACTTACCAATCGTTTTCAAGATGGGAAAATCAAGCATTTCATACATCCTGTAAGACTATATCTGGTACTTAGTGTGTTCTACTTCTTTGTAGTTTCCTATTTACTTAGCTTCGATTTATCAGAATTGAGTGATAGCGATGATTTCAATGTAGCTGCAAATACAACATTATCGGAAATGAGGTATGACCCTGACATGGCTATTTTAAGTGATTCCACTAAGTATAACATGATACAAGATACGCTGAGAGCACAATTCAGTGAGATCACTTCCTTCAATGAACTTTATGACACCCTTTTGACCAAGTATGATAAAGATCAAATAGGTGAAATGAAGGCTGAATTTAACCTTTTAGACTTGACAAAATCTAGCAATGAGAATGTTCTTAACAGAGCGAACCGATTAGCAAGAGATCGTAGTATTAGCAATGATGCTTTTCTAGATTCATTGAGTTCTGGGAAAAACGGTAATAGTATTAACTTTTGGAACGGTTCTGTAGGAGACCATACCAAAGAGCAAATCAGAGAAATCTTTAAAGACAACAATGGCTTCAAAAGTTTTGTATTAGGAAATCTTCCCCTTATGATGTTTCTGCTTATACCATTATTTGGAGCGGTGCTAAAGTTAATTTATGTCAGACGAAAACACTTTTATATTAAACACATAGTGCATGCACTTCATGTACATTCCTTTGCCTATCTAATTTATGGTATTGGTCTATTGGTGATGTATAAACTAATTACTGAAGACATGTTCCCTAATTGGGATATTGCAGCGGCTCGCGCGATTGTCGGGGTGATTTTCTTCATTGGCGTAAGCACCTATGTTTACATTTCGTTTCTGAATGTTTACAAACAACATTGGTTCAAGACCCTCATAAAATTCAATATTGTCGGATTTATTTATGTCAACTTGCTATTGATTTTCTTCGGTACAGAGATCTTTATTAGCTTCTGGTACTATTGATGAATCGCCTTTAAAGCCTTAAAATTCGCTTCAATAATTTGATCAGCAATTTCTGAGGTTATCGCTTCAGAGATGAACAGTGATTCAAACTGCGATGGTGCTAGATAAACCCCATTATTGAGCATTTCTCTGAAATATTTCCCAAATAACTGCGTGTTGCAGGTTTTGGCAGAATCGAAATCAACGACTTTCTGATCCGTAAAGAAGATGCTTATCATAGAACCAATGCGGTTCATGGTATAAGGCAAATTCAAATCATCTAAGTTCTTTTGGAAACCCTGTTCTAACTTCAGTGTAATGGCTTCCAAATCAGCGTAGAGATTAGGCTTTTCTTGAAGTTGATGTAACATTGCCAAGCCAGCAGCCATCGCCACCGGGTTTCCTGAAAGTGTTCCTGCCTGATAAACTGGCCCCAATGGAGACACGAAGTCCATAATCTCTTTCTTACCACCATAGGCACCTACAGGCATGCCTCCTCCTATTATTTTACCGAGTGTAGTCAAATCGGCTTGAACACCATAAATGCCTTGAGCACCAGCTTGTGAAAGTCTGAAGCCAGTCATTACTTCATCAAAGATTAATATAATGCCATACTCAGTGCATAATCTCCTCAAACCAGCCAAATAACCTCCTTTAGGTAGAATACATCCCATATTTCCTGCCACAGGCTCAATGATTAAGGCGGCAATTTCTTTACCAGCTACCTTCATCAGTGCTTCTACTTTCTCTAAGTCGTTGTATGGCAAAGTGATGGTATCAGCCGCAGTACCTTTGGTCACCCCAGGACTATCTGGGTCTCCCATGGTCATTGCACCAGAACCTGCCGCAATCAAAAATGAGTCACCATGCCCATGATAACAGCCTTCGAATTTAATGATCTTGTCACGACCGGTATAACCCCTCGCTAACCTAACAGCCGACATAGTAGCCTCTGTACCAGAGTTCACCATTCTTACCTTTTCGATTGACGGCACCATTGAGCATATCAACTCTGCCATATCAACTTCTGCTGCGGTTGGCGCTCCAAAAGACAAAGACCCCGAGATAGAATTTCTAACTGCCTCTTCAATCTTCTCATTCGCATGACCAAGGATCATTGGTCCCCAAGAGTTGATCAGCTCGATAAACGCGTTGTCATCTTCGTCATAAATAAAGGCACCTTTGGCCCGCTTGATAAAGAGTGGATTTCCACCAACGGCTTTAAAAGCACGAACAGGAGAATTTACACCACCAGGAATAACACGCTGGGCTTGATCAAATAGTTTTTGACTGCGTTGAGTATTGAGCATTGTATCTTAAAATCTTAATTGTCAGAATTTTGAACTTTTGAATCGACCATTTTTAGAATTGGGATATGTCGATTGTCATTGGTTAACCTATAATCGAAGGCTTCGGTTAACTCTCCGGGCACTTTTTCTTTTGATTTAACTCCAAATTGAAAGTATTTCCCGTGTTTATGGAGTAACCTACCATAGGTCAACATGATATCATAGCCTAAATAAGCATCTCCAAGCCTTTCCTCTTTTTGGGGGAAGGATGAAAATTTTTCTAAAAACCGTTGCCGGAATTCCTTGACCGATTCCCTTTCATAATCAATCCAATTCGCACCAGTAAAAACAGCTTCAACTCTTTCTAGTTGAGAAAATGAAATAGATTGTTCTGAACTCA
>JBLIKG010000202.1:0-4665 GCA_047636255.1 Roseivirga sp.
ATTTATAATATGCTCAGCAATTGACGCCAACCAAGGCCATCGATCGTCATCTGTTAATGGTAAACCTCGGCTCATTTTCATGATGTTTTCTGTAGGATGAAAGTCGTCTGCATCAAGGAAGGGAATGCCTAGGCGCTTAGACAGTGCTATTCCTACTGTACTTTTTCCTGAACCAGAAATACCCATTATTAAGATTACCTCTTTCATTCTTGATTAATTTTCGGCCGAATATCAGAAAATTCAAATTAATGGCCGCTTTGCTTAAACAGTAAGATGCAAAAATCGTTTTAAAGACATAAATTAATGGTCTTGAAAATCCTTTGTCTTACCATATTTATCTGTTTTAGTTCCTTTGCGCATGCTCAGCGTTTTGGTGAACCTTCGTTTATCAAGAGCATATATTTTGGTGGAGGCAGTTCTTATGTTGACTATCGTCAAGCTGATAGAATCTTGGCATTTCTTGATTCTATCCCTAATGTTCATAATTACGTAATTACAGTCCATAGCCATACAGACAATATTGGTGGACAAGAGTACAATGAATTTCTGTCACAAATGCGAAGTGAATCGGTAATTGAAATGCTACTTGAAAACAAGAATATCAAGAAGGAATCCGTTGAAATCAAGGATTATGGCCTTTTTAACCCTGTTTATGATAATTCTACTGGCTATGGTAGACGAATGAATCGTAGGGTGGACATCATTCTCTGGCTGGCTATTTAGACGAACTTTTTATTAATTCCGTCATGGTAATTCAGCTTTTTTTGAATCGAACAAAAAACAAAAACCTGTTATCAACTCAGAAAACCATCGTTACTTTGTGTCAGAATGAAAAAACGAATTGCAGTCATAGGAGGGGGAGCCGCTGGTTTTTTTGCAGCTTTTTCTGCGAAATCTCATCACCCGGCTAGCGAGGTGATACTCTTCGAAAAAACGAGCAAACTCCTTTCGAAAGTAAAAGTATCGGGCGGAGGAAGATGCAATGTCACCCATGCTTGCTTTAATAATAATGAGCTGGTCAAAAATTACCCTAGAGGAGAAAAGCAGTTAAAAAAGGTTTTTGGCCAATTCACCACTACTGATACAATTGAATGGTTTGAAAGCAGAGGAGTAGCTTTGAAAGCGGAAGCTGATAACCGAATGTTTCCAACCACAGACGATTCTCAAACGATTATAGATTGTTTCCTTAAGGAAGCGAATCAGTTAAAAATCAGCATTACACTTAATGCGAATGTTACCTCAATCAAAAAGGCCAATGATCATTTTGAATTGACGATTAATGATAAAACTGAGAATTTCGATAGCGTTATAGTTGCAGCAGGCGGTAGTCCCAAAGCGCAAGGCTTTGATTGGTTGAAAGCGCTCGGCCATGAGATTGTAATGCCTGTGCCTTCGTTGTTTACCTTCAATATGCCGAATGAAAAGGTGAAGCAGTTGATGGGGTTAAGCGTGCCCAATGCCATTGTCAAGGTGCAAGGATCGAAGCTCCAACAAGCCGGTCCTTTACTAATTACGCATTGGGGAATGAGCGGCCCAGCAGTACTGAAGACTTCGGCTTGGGGCGCTAGAACGCTTAATGAGGTAGAATACAATTTTAAAATTCAGGTGAACTGGGTTGGGATACCTACCGAAGAGGATTTACGAATCTCAATTCAAAACGAAATCACTTCAATATATAAGCGGAAGCTTAGAAATAAGAATCCCTTTGAGTTACCAAATCGACTTTGGGAGCATTTTTTAGAAAAACTGGAAATCAATCCTGATGGTATTTGGGCAGAACTCAATAAGAAGAGTTTGAACAGGCTTATTAATCTGTTGCTCAATGACACTTATGATGTAAAGGGAAAAACAACTTTCAAAGAAGAGTTTGTAACGTCTGGAGGAATTGCTTTGGCGGATGTTGACTTTACTACTATGGAAAGCCGAAAGTGCCCAGGCTTACTTTTCGCTGGCGAAGTGCTAGATGTAGACGGAGTGACAGGTGGGTTTAATTTTCAAGCGGCTTGGAGTACGGGCTTTGTTGCGGGCAAGCACTGTTAAACCCTCATATCAATCTCTATTGTATAAACCCGGGTAAAACAAAAAATGCCTTTGAGCGATCAAAGGCATTTTTATTGAGGTTTTTGAAACTGAATATTATAACTTGATCAATTCAGCTTGAATGTTGTATTGGTTAATAATGCGTTGTGCGAATTGCATATTGCCATGAGGAACAAAGATCAGGAATTCTCCTTTCTTCATTTTTGCTAAAATCTCAAGTACCTTCCATTTGCTGGCAAGGTCCGTTGGATCTGATTCTTTCTTAGCAATTTCAAAATATCCCATGCCACCCCATTTTTCAGCGGTAATATCTGGGACAAATTCACTGACAGTGCTGCCTTGTCCTACAATACTTTTTGGTTGTTCGTAAGATTCGATCGAAGCCTTGATGTCAGTATAACCCCTACGGAGTATTTTCTTAATGGCTTCCTCTATTTTCTCATCGTACTTTGAACCTCTTGATTCCTTTAGCATATTCTATTTTTTCAAATTGATAATCTGTAATAAATAAGTTTAGCCTAATTGTATCGATCAGGCGTTAAATCTGTAATTCTATTTTTAATCCTTAGGATCTTCGATTTTTAATTTCCTTCAGGTGGGGTAATCATAATGTGTGCTCTATGTGTACCAGGGAACATCAACCAAGGATGACCCGGCCCATTGGGTCTTAAAGACAAACCAGTTGACTCTTGTGTTGCCTTAGGTGTGTAAATCACGTATCTATAACTTGCTCCTTCTATTTCACCAGTTTCAGAGTTGAACTTTGCATCCTTACCATAATAAATATGTAAAGTAGAACCGAAATCAGGCATTTTTAATGTGCCAGCTTCAGCTTCTTCTTCGCGAATGGTTAAAACTTCCGCTCTTCCTTTTCCTTTGGCCTTTAACTCTCTGCCTCGAGCGAAAAATGGTTCAGCATCTTTTTTATAACAAACTACTTCAAAACCTTCTTGATTGGGATCATTTGACCGAACAATGAAATCGTTTGTTCCTTCACGTAGTGTAATAAATTTACCATCTTTATCGAATCCATAAACATGGGCTCCATCTCTAGCTTCTACAGGCGCTGCGAGTAAAGCCATTTTAATTTGATCTTCGTGGTTGTTTTGGGCTTTGCATGACGCGCAAACCAGCACCAGAAGTGCAATAAAAAGAGGCTTGAAAATTTTCATGATTGGCGGAATTACTGGCAATATACAAACACTATACGACTCTTTCAATTTATTCTGTAATCTACCGCTCTACTGATGGAAACTAAGTTGAGCCATATGGAGTGATTATTCCTTGTCCTTTTTCTCAATAAGTGTTTTAGTGAAGCTGGCGAAGTCCTTAAATCCTTCCTTAGTAAATACAGATTTAATGATGGCCCATCGCTTATTTTGCTCTTTTGAGGATGGTTTTTGAACTTGAGAAAAATTAGGTGCCGAATGCTTCTCTTTCGCTTTTTCGGAAGGGTTATAGCCAACTAATGAGTTAGATTTATCAAAGCTCTTATTTGCTCTTTCTTTATATCCGAGTTTTTCTTCTATCAAGCCTTTGTTATTTAAAGCAATCGCATCCTCGGGGTCGAGTTCTATGGCTTTTTCATAATCTTGAATAGCTCCTTCAGAATCACCCGTTCGGTCTTTGAAATAGGCGCGACTAGCATATCGATAAGGATTAGTCGGTTCCAAGGCAAGCGCCTGTTCGAATAGCAATACGGCTTGTTCGTTTTGGTTGTCTAAATGCAGTGCAACCGCATAATCTGCTATAAACGAGGCGTTTTGCGGGAATTGGATAGTGAGTGCTTTGAAATCGACCAATGCCAATTTCATTTTGCCGATTCTTGAAAGGGCACGAGCACGGTTGTGAAGACCGAGAGCATTTTGTGAGTCTACTGCGAGTGCTTTATCTAAGTATTTTACTCCTTGTTCAAATTCTGCTTTTTCACAACAGTCAACGCCTTTTTTGATCAACTCCTCAACTTCATTTTTCATTGGGACAAATATAATCAACCATATTATTTTACCCTAACTCTTGCTTTTTCATCGCTTGTGTAATGAGGCTTTTAAAAAGATAAAATCACTTACCTTTAATTGGTTTTTTGAAAACGAAACTTGAGAACTATGAGAAAGACGTGTTTATTTTTTAGCGCTGTGATTTTTTCTGTGGTGAATGTCTGCGCCCAATACGGCATGACGGAAGATGAACGCAACTTTGCTGTAAAACACCTCACTGATACTCAAAATGATTTGATTGAAGTAGTCAAGGGACTTTCCGATGAGCAGATGAATTTTAAGCCAAATGCCGAATCCTGGTCTGTAGCCGAATGCTTGAGGCATATTACACTTTCAGAACAAAATATATGGGCAGGTTTAATCACAGTAGGGTTGGCTATGGAAGCAGACCCTTCTAAACGAGCTGAGGTTCAAATTACAGACGGTGTCTTATTAGGTATGATTGAGAGTAGGAAAGAAAAGGTAAAGACTTTTGCCCCTTTTGAACCAGAAAATAAGACTGAACCGATAAAAGAAGTACTTAAAGAATTTAACAGCCTAAGGAAGGATCATATTCTTTTTATGAAAGAATCAGATGACAATTTAAGGAATAGGTATGCAGATGTACCAATGGGGAGGGTGGACCTGT
>JBLIKG010000203.1:0-4658 GCA_047636255.1 Roseivirga sp.
TGTTTTACCAACAAAGCCTGTTGAGTGACATTCGTCTGTCATGACCAAAGCCTTGTACTTATCTGCTAAGTCACAGATTTTATCGAGCTGAGCAATGGTGCCATCCATAGAGAACACACCATCAGTAACGATGATTTTATTTTTAGCGCCTTTTGCATCAGCATCTTTCAATTGCTGTTCTAAGCTGGCCATATCATTATGGTCGTAGCGGAATCGCATTGCTTTGCAAAGTCGTACGCCATCAATAATAGATGCATGATTCAGTGCATCTGAAATAATAGCATCCTCTGCGTCTAAAAGCGGCTCGAAAACTCCACCATTGGCATCGAAAGCTGCGGCATAAAGAATGGTGTCTTCCATTCCTAAGAACTTAGAAAGCTTATGTTCTAATTCCTTATGAATGTCTTGTGTGCCACAAATAAATCGAACTGAAGACATCCCAAAACCATGGGTATCAATGGCATCCTTAGCTGCTTGAACGACTTTTGGATGAGACGATAAGCCCAAATAATTATTTGCACAAAAGTTGATTACTTCACGGCCATCAGCAGTTTTGATGTCTGCCGCCTGAGGAGTGGTAATTATTCTTTCCTTTTTATATAGACCAGCTTCTTTGATTTCTTCAAGCTCAGCCTGAAGTTTAGGTTTTAATGTATCGAACATCTCTAATTGGTTTTGGGTTTGGGTCTCATTACTACTTTCGGTCTTGCTTGTACAATGACCTCTTTCTTCTCAACTTCCACTTTCAAAGGAAATTTTCTCCGAATTGGGTTGATAAGATATAATTTCTGCTCGGTGAAGCTACTTGGGCTCACTTGGTCATAAAGCATTTTCAATTTCTCCCATTGAGCAAAGTCAGCATTCTTGAATGCTTGAGCATCGATTTTTTTATCAATTAGGTAAGAATCAAAGTCCTTTATTTCCATTGCAGTGCAAATATAAAAAAACTCCTTGCCTAACGACCATTAGCCTAAGCAAACGTTTTACTTATTGTATGCTTTGTTTAATATTGCAACGAAAAGAAAAAGAAGGGAATGACTAAAATCTTGATTATTGGGGCCAGCGGGCAATTGGGTTCTGAACTTACTAACGCCTTAGGCGAAATCTTCGGAATCGAAAATATCATCGCCTCTGATATATCCTCTGCTCATCCGAATATCGCTCATTTTCCATTCGAAAAATTGGATGTGATGAACGCTATTCAGCTGGGTGAAATCGTAGATAAACATTCGATCACTCAAATCTATCATTTAGCAGCCATCCTTTCAGCCAAAGGAGAATCCAACCCTCAATGGGCTTGGAACTTGAACATGACTAGCCTTTTGAATGTGCTCGAAGTGGCCAAAGAAAAGAAATTAGATAAAGTATATTGGCCAAGTTCTATTGCCGTTTTCGGGCCAAATACCCCTTTGAATGATACGCCTCAATATTGCGAGAAAGACCCTAACACAATTTATGGAGTAAGTAAATTAGCTGGTGAAAGATGGTGTGAGTATTACTTCAAGAAATATGGGGTAGATGTTAGAAGCATTCGCTACCCTGGCCTGGTTGGTTATAAATCATTACCAGGAGGTGGTACCACAGATTATGCAGTAGAAATTTATCATAAAGCTTTGGAAGGTGAGCATTTCACCTGTTTCTTGAAGGAAGACACTGCGCTGCCAATGATGTATATGCCCGATGCCATTAAAGCGACTATCGATTTAATGGAAGCACCAGCAGAATTGGTTAAGGTGCGATCAAGCTATAATCTTGCAGCAATCAATTTTACTCCAGCGCAAATTGCAGCTTCAATCCAAAAAGTAATTCCTTCTTTTACAATTGGTTACGACCCTGATTTCAGACAGGCGATTGCCGATAGCTGGCCAAATAGCATTGATGATTCAGTGGCCAGGGCTGACTGGGGATGGAAGCACCAATTCGATTTAGATGGAATGACAGAAGACATTTTATCTAATCTACCTGCGATACTTGATACTTTCAAGACCAAGGCATAAGACCACTTTTACAATTACAACCTTACTAGTAGGTTCAGTGTCTAACTATCCAAACCTTAAAGCTAATGGCTAAATTAAGACACTTCACTTTATTCATTCTACTGCTATGTGCATGCGATTCGGAAACACCGGGAGATATTTCTAGAGAATATTTCAAAAACAGTAAAATCGAGTTTGTAAGTAATCAGCATTACGAAAATGAACCCGTTGTCGAAACAGGATATATCCAAAGTGGCGATAACATCACTTTCCGATATACTTTCAATCATCCACAACAAGATGAAATTGCAGATGATGAACTTTCAGAAGTCTTCATTTTCGAAATTCCTAAAAATGCGGATTCCTTTAGTTATTCGACATCGGAAAGCATAACAAATAACGTTTTGATCGCAGACTATCGCAGAGCTTGCTTCTGTTACTTTACAGGTTTCGATTTACAAAGCGCTACGATTTCAGCCAACCGAATTAGTGCAACAGCTTGGCAAGTGAGCTTTGACATTGTTATCAAAGACGATTATTCTGAATATCCACTGAAAGATTCTGGAATCTATCGACTTGGTAGTCTTTAAAATAAAAAAGCCTTGAACCCGCTTATGCAAGTCCAAGGCCTTTTTTTAATCTAAATTTTTATTTATTCTCCCTGACTTAAAGAGTAACCTCTTTCGCCATCAAAGTGGTATAAATGCTCTGTTTTTATAAAATCAAATCCTGTTGAGTGGATTTTCTGAATCAATTCGATCACGTCATTATTATTGACAATCTCCCCTTTAGGATTAGTGTACCTACATCTCCAATGATCGGTTTTAAAAATCTCAGGAACACCTTCTGGATACACTAAAACACCTCTATTTGAAATTAACTTCAATTTAAGTCGATCAGTAGAGCCTTCGTTCAAAAGTTTATCGCCAATCACGTTTGGATCACGACCACTTTCTCTCCAATCAATGAACACATCAATACCAACAAGTTCCTTTTTCTTCGCTGGCTTTTCTGGCACATTTACAGTGATATGAACATCATTTCTATATTCAACAGCCTTAAGTTTTTCTGGCTTCTGACCTAATCTTTCGATTATAGCATCGGCAAACTCGATAGTACCCACTCTTTTCACACTTCTATTTGCGCGATAGATATCTCCTGTATGAATACCGTCTTCTAGAGTTCTGAGCCAAGCATTTTGAATCAATTCAGCTTTATCAGCCCTGCCCATCTGCACCAACATCATGAAGGCACCATTTAACAAACCAGAAGGGTTGGCAATGTCTTTACCGGCAATATCAGGCGCTGAGCCATGAATTGCTTCGAACATTCCGTGACTTACACCAATGTTGGCCGATCCTGCCATCCCTACTGAACCTGCTACTTCCGCAGCGATATCAGAAATTATATCACCATAAAGGTTAAGGGTAACTACTACATCTAATGATTCTGGTCTAGAAGCAACCACCGCAGAGCCAATATCTATGATCCAATGATCTGATTGAATTTCAGGATATTCTAATCTTACTTTATCAAATATTTTGTGAAACAATCCATCTGTATGTTTCATAATGTTATCCTTAGTCATACAAGTCACCTTTTTACGGTTGTAAGCACGTGCATATTCGAAGGCATAACGGATAATCTTCTCAGAACCAGGTTCTGAAATCAACTTTAGTGTTTGAACTACTTCGCTTGTCTGCTGATGCTCTATTCCAGCATAAAGGTCTTCTTCGTTTTCTCGTACAATTACAAGATCCATCAAAGGGAAATAAGACGGCACAAACGGAGGATAAGCTCTGAATGGTCTAACATTCGAAAACAATCCTAAAGACTTTCTAATTGTAACGTTCAAACTCTTGTATCCTCCTCCTTGTGGAGTAGTAATAGGAGCCTTTAGGAACACTTTATTATTTCGAAGGATTTCCCAAGATGCTGGACTAATTCCAGATTTATGACCTGCTTCGTAGACTTTTTCACCAATCTCAATCGTATCGTAAATCAATCCAACATTGGCAGCATCCATAATCCGCAATGTAGCGTCCATAATTTCTGGTCCAATTCCATCACCGTGGGCCACGGTTATTCTATTTTGTGTTCTCATAAGTACTCTATTTCAGTTTTTCTTGAACGCTGGCAAAGGTATTAAAGGAAGCTCTTAAAAGGAATTAAAAGCTGTATTTATCCGCAAAAACCTTTAACGTCAAATATTGTTGAAGCCTAGCGATAAGTCACTTTTTGCTTTTGTGGCTTTGTGCTTATCTTTACAACTTACTCAACTGTCAATGGATTCATACCAGAACATTAAATTCGAGAATAATAATGGCATCGCATTGTTAACAATCAACCGCCCTGATAAGCTCAATGCACTCAACATGAAGACCGTTGAAGAAATAGGCGAAGCCATTCAAGTGGTTTATGACACTGCTGAAATAAAGGCCGTAATCATTACTGGAGCAGGCGAAAAAGCTTTTGTTGCGGGAGCCGATATTTCTGAAATAGCTCAATTGACGGAAGTGAATTCAAGAAAATTTTCGGAACAAGGACAAGACGTTTTTGCCACAATTGAAAACTGTAACAAACCAGTAATCGCTTTAGTGAATGGTTTTGCGCTAGGTGGTGGTTGTGAATTAGCCATGGCTTGTCATATGAGAATTGCGACCAGTAATGCCAAATTTGGTT
>JBLIKG010000204.1:0-4653 GCA_047636255.1 Roseivirga sp.
TTCTTGAAAAGTGACCATGAAATTTTTACCGACAACCATGGAAAACTGCTCATGAGCAATTTTATCATTTTCTTGCCGCACCATCTTACAAACTTGAAAGAAGTAATTATCGTATTCTTCCCATTTAGGCCTTTGGGATAGATTAAGTGCGTCTTCTAACGAAAGGCTATGGATGTCAAAATGCTCGCCAATATCTCTAATTAACTCAATGTCATGCAGTCCTGCTACATTTAGCCAAAGCACTTTGTCTTTGTAGTCAATACTTTTGAGATCTGCTACTTTGTTAACGGTGATTTCTTTGAAAGCATCTCCATTATAGGTGATTGCCGTCATAATCACCTTTTCCATCTTAATTTCCCCAGTGTACATCAAAGAACCGGGCATCAGGTTTGATTTAGCCTTATAGGACTTCTTCCTTTTTAAAATATCCAAAGGAATTAACCTGAACAGATCAATTGGATTTAACGGATTAATTTTTCGCATTCTTGTAAACAATGGTTCTGTGAGGGAATGGGATTTCAATTCCTTCTTTTTCAAACCTTTTTTTAATGGTTTTATGAATATCGCATTTTAATTCAAAAGCTTTACTAGGGTCTTCAGACCAAACTTGCGCCCTGAGGTTGACACTCGACTCACCAAACTCCAGTAATCGCACAATGACGGGAGGTTCACCGTCTTTAATTTCTTCTTCGGTACGATTATCAATGTAGTAGCGATGGTTTATGGCCTCTTCTTGAATAATGCGAATGGCGGTGTCTACATCAGAATCATAACTAATCCCGAAAATGATAAAATTTCGAATTTTTGAATCAATAATATTGTAATTCTGAATGGTGTCAGCACTTATCACAGCATTAGGAATCAGTAATCTTCTGTTTTCAAAATCCTTGAGGGTAGTGTGGCGAAGGTTAATATCTTCAACTGTGCCGTGGTAAATGTTATTCACTTTTATAATATCACCCACTCTGAACGGCTTGAAGATGACCAAGAAAATACCACTGATGATATTTGAAAAGGCTGCCTGAGAAGCAAAACCTAGAATGGCCGCAAAAACCCCCGCACTAGCGAAAAGCCCTAATCCAATACTTTCTAGTTCAGGAATCGATAAGAAAATGATAATGAGCGCAACCATGTAAACCAAAAAACTGATTGCGTTTTTTAGAAACGTATACTTGGTAGGGTCGACATTTAAGTCTAAACTGGATTTATGAAGAAACCGATTTAAAATGGCCTTAATGATTCTTAGAAATATATAAGACAATAGAAATATCGCAGCGGCAAGAATTAGGTTATTCAGCCACGGATCGTCCGTTATGTTAAAAAGGTCATGTAATGGTTTCATTCGGGTTTCCTCAAATTGAATGTCAACACCGGGATATCCGATTTTGTAATTAGGTATTCGGTAATGTTTCCGACTAACAGGGTTTTTATATTTTCTCTATGATGCGAAAATAGCCCAATCATATCGCTTTTATAGTAATCAGCTGCGTAAAGAATTCCTCGATTCAATGATTTGGCATTAAAGACCGATACTTTATGGTCGCTTAAACCATTGACTGCCTTGAATTCATTTTTTAGCTTTTCAACCTGAAGGGTAGTCTTGAAATTTGTTTGTGTGTTGACATAAACAAAATTCAATTCTGCATTGAAGGTCTCAGCAAAATTAAATAATTGTTTCGCAGAACTAGAATAGTCATCGGTAAGATTGGTAGGAACTAATATTTTTGAAATCTTGAATTCAGTAAGTGCATTATTGACAGTCAGCACTGGATTTTTGGCCAATGCGGCTATTTTTTCCGGATGGGTTCTTTTGAAAACTTCATCAAAGCGCTCATGCTCATAATTCCCTACTACCGTTAAGTCGAAAGCTTCTTCCGCCACCAAACGTGCAATCTCATTAGGGGTACTATGCACTTTAAGCTTAGAATGAATGGTAACACCATGTGTATCGAATTTATCAATGAGCTTGCGCATTTTCGATTCATTAATAGCCAATATTTCCTCCAAGAATTGCTGACCAGAAGGAGCTTTACTTTTGTAGTCTCCGAGTTCGTCCAAGTAAACGGAAAGCGCGGCTTTGACCACGTGCATAATGTAAACCTCGCTCTTGAGTTTTTTAGCAATTTGACAGGCGATCTCTAACGCTCTGTGGGATTTTTCGGTGAAATCAACAGGAACTAGAATACGCTTATACATTTTTTGCAGTTAATTTATCAATTATGTTTGAACACACTAATCTTCAAAAAAATGAAGCTACAAAGCAAATCAAAAGTGGCTTCTCTTTATGTGAAGACTTAGGTAGAAATCTTTTTCATCTTGCTTACTAAGCCTTACTTTTGCCAAAACCTTTTCGACTTGTATAAATCTATAATACGTCCGTTTCTATTTTCTAAAGCACCAGAAAAAGCTCACTATTTTACTTTTAGATGGATCAAGCGCTTGTTCAAAATCCCAGGCGCACATGGAATAGCTGAATCTCTCTATACTTTTGAAGATAAAGCCCTTGAGGTTGAGGCTTTTGGTTTGAAATTCAAAAATCCAGTTGGCTTAGCCGCTGGTTTTGATAAAGATGCTAAACTCTTTGATGAACTCTCCGCATTTGGATTTGGCTTTATAGAAATTGGAACACTCACGCCAAAGGGTCAAGAAGGAAATCCACAACCTCGATTATTCAGACTTCCTCAAGATGGAAGCTTAATTAATCGTATGGGATTCAACAATCAAGGTGTTGATGTTGCAGTGGAGCGACTAAAAAGAAAAAAGACTCAGGTAATTATTGGAGGCAATATTGGCAAGAATAAATTGACGCCAAACGATGAAGCCGCAATGGACTACCTTCTAGCTTTCGAGGCGCTGTTTCCATATGTCGATTATTTTGTTGTCAACGTAAGTTCACCCAATACGCCAAATTTGAGAGCACTTCAAGAAAAAGAACCACTGAAATTATTACTCTTGGCCATTGAAGCGGCTAATAGATTGAAGGAACTTCGTAAACCTATATTGTTGAAAATAGCTCCAGATTTAACCAATGAGCAACTTGATGATATAATTGAAATCGTGGCAGAGACAAAAATCGATGGTGTTATTGCTTCGAATACAACCATCTCTAGAGAAGGTTTAAACACGCCAAAGTCAGAGATAGAAAAAATAGGTGCAGGTGGATTAAGCGGAATGGTACTTCGCGAGCGTTCAACAGAAGTAATCAGTTATTTGCATAAAAAATCAAAAGGTGCTTTTCCTATTATAGGTGTAGGGGGTATTAACACTGGCGCAGACGCAATTGAAAAATTGAAAGCTGGAGCTACGCTTGTTCAGGTTTATACTGGATTTATTTATGAGGGTCCTTCAATGATTAAAAATATCAATAAGGCCATTCTTAAGTGGAAACAAGGTTGATTATTATTTGTTTTAACCAATCCGTCTAAAGGATTCATAAAAATCAATTATTTTCGTAATCAAAGGGAGATTTTTTCATGGCCAAAAACACCTACAAGTCCAATACTTTCAAAAACACAAATCAAGAAAAAGCTCCTTCAAAAGGCTTTAACCTGAAGGCTAAGCTTTCTCCAACTTTTTTGAAAGATCGTAGGTTTCAGCTTACTTTAGGCCTATTCCTACTGCTGGTTTCTGTTTTCGTATTCGTGTCTTGTGTCAGTTATTTATTTACTGGCAAGGCAGATCAAAGTGTGGTAGAATCCGCTGGAGCAGACGGTATTATTGTTTCAGGAAGCGAAGCAGCCAACTGGATGAAACTTTGGGGAGCCTATGCTTCGCATTATTTGATTTTTAAATGGTTTGGAATTGCTGCCTTTTTGGTGCCACCATTTCTCTTTATTTTAGGTTACAAAGTAGTATTCGGTAAAGCCCTCATCAATATCACTCGTGCCTTCGTATTTGTAGTTTTCTTCTTGATTTGGTTAAGTCTGCTTATGGGTTCCTTGATTAAAGGTGCTTCTGGAGTAACTGAATGGAGCTTTTATAGTGGAGGTTTGGGCTATGAGCTAGCCATTATTTTCGATAATCTTTTAGGCTTTGGTACACTTTTGTTCTTAGTGTTTACCTTCTTAGTGTTCGTGATTTTCTTCTTCGATATCCGTCATGTTTTTACTACTAAAGTGGCTTTGTCAAATGCGGATTCGGAATTAGAAAAGGAAACGGTGGTGACAGAGACCCGCGAAACCATCTCTGCAGATTTAGAAGAGGAAGAAGAGGAGATCTCAGAAGAGGAACTTGAGAATTGGGTGCTTGATGTACAAGGAAACGAGAAGGAGAGTATAGTAAATAAACTAGATGAATATGACATTAAGCTTGAGCACGATTTAGAAGAAAAACTTGAATCGAAATTATCTTTGGATATTGAAGAAGAAACCGAACTTGAGCCTATAGAGCAAACTTTCACCGAGGCCAAATCTAATCGGCCAAAGGAAAAGAAAGAAGAGCCTGATTTTGAGATCGAAATAAATGAAGCGGCAGAAAAGCTAGTTGAAAAAATTGGGAATTACGACCCAACTTTGGATTTACCCAAATACCAATACCCAACAATTGATCTCTTAAAAGAATATGCTCCCTCTAAAGTACAAGTAACTAAAGATGAGCTTGAAGCCAATAAAAATAGAATTGTTGAAACACTAACCAACTTTAAGATTGGCATTG
>JBLIKG010000205.1:0-4653 GCA_047636255.1 Roseivirga sp.
TCAGCAATATGACCCTTACAATTACCGAGAAGCGTAGATTCTTAAAGCCCATGTTTTTCTAATCTCCTGTACAATGAAGCACGAGTTAAACCTAGCTCCTTAGCAGCTTTTGAAATGTTTCCACCATGTTTATTGATGGCTTTTAGAATAACATTCTTCTCAACTTCGTCAAGATTGAAGTTGTCTGCGGCTTCGCCTACTGCATCTTGCTTCTGAACCAAGAAGAAGAAATCTTCAGGCATAAGGTGATTACCCTCGCCCATAATAATCGCCCTTTCAATGGCATGTTGCAGCTCTCTTATATTTCCTGGCCATGAATACTTCTGTAGTTTCTTTAAGGTAGAAGCCGCTAATTTCTTCCTTTCCTTCCTGTATTTATCGCAATATACTTTGACGAAATGCTCGGCCAGAAGTATAATATCATCCTGCCGATCCCTTAAAGGAGGAAGGTGAATCTCAACGGTGTTAATTCTATAGAGTAAATCTTGGCGGAAAGAACCTTCATGCACCATATCATATAACGGCATGTTGGTGGCGCATATCAATCTAATATCAATTTCAACAGATTTGTTCGATCCAATTTTGGTGACTTCTCTCCTTTGAATTGCCGTCAAAAGTTTGGACTGTAAAGGCATGCTAAGGTTGCCTATTTCATCTAAAAAGAGAGTTCCGTTGTTTGCGATTTCAAAACGGCCAGTGCGATCTTCTTTGGCATCAGTAAATGCTCCTTTTTTATGACCGAAAAGTTCGCTTTCAAAAAGTGATTCGGTAATTGCTCCCATATCTACTCCTACAAAGACATTGTCTTTTCTGAGTGAACGCTGGTGTAGCGCCCTAGCAACTAACTCCTTACCTGTTCCATTTTCTCCCAGAACGATCACATTCGCATCCGTTTCTGCCACTTTATCTATAATGTTAAAAACGCTCTTCATTGAAGAACTTTCTCCGATGATATCTTTGAAAGGCTTACTAAGCTCGTCTTCTAACTGTTTTTTAGCACTTTTTAATTTGTCAACTTCCTTGTAAGAGCGTTTGAGTTTTACTGCACTGGAGAGCGTAGCAATTAATTTTTCGTTTTGCCACGGCTTAAGCACAAAATCAGTGGCTCCTTCTTTTAATCCTTTTACAGCCATTTCAACATCACCAAATGCCGTAATTAAAACTACAACTGCTGTTGGGTCGGCATCCATAATTTGTTCTAGCCAATAGTACCCTTCCTTCCCGCTAGTAATATCCTTACTGAAATTCATGTCGAGCATGATAACATCGTATGTACCATTGTTCATTAAAAAGGGGATCTTCTTAGGATTCTTCTCAATGATTACTTCCTTGGCGTGTTTTTTTAGCAATAATTTTGCTGCAATTAATACGTCCTCATCATCATCGATGATCAAAATCTTCCCAAGTTCGTTCTCCACAATTGTAAATTTAAAAATGATATGATGCCCCTTATAGCCTATAATAGTGCCAATTGCACTGGTTAAGCTCAATTGAACTAAAGAGCAGTTTTGATGTTCGCAATCGTTCGGAAAGTGTACCGTATCCGAACACTATAAATGTAGCAATTTTGATTAAGCCGAATGGACTATCTTGAATTTCTTGCCATTTTATGTTTGTTAAGGCAGCGATTTCGATCTAAGCTTGGTCGGAAAGCAGATAATTTTTGATACTAGGTCAAATTATTGGCTAATTGATTTTGTGAAATTGATTTATGTGTCATATATTGCGCATGTTGTTTTGAATTAATATAGACATTAATTCAGATATTTTGAGTTTTTGACCTTTGGGCTCGATTCTGACCAAATCGAGCCTTTTTTTATGCCCAAAATCTTCAGGGCAGTCTCCATCTCCTCTTATTGATGTGTTCGATTTCGATCAATTCCTGTGCTGATATTGTACACTATTAACCCACTGCTCGGTCTCGTTATTTTAATAAGTTGTTGAAAAACAGGGGTTTAAATTTGTGGCATCCTTGTTGGTTAAAGCAGCCCGGATAAGAAAATACACTCGAAATGACAATGGATAGAAAAATCAAGAAGAAGATATGGACAGCAAAACGAATACTTACGATTTTAGGAATAACAGGTGTGGTCACCCTGATCCTATACGTATTCATTTTTGCAGATAAGTCTTCCAAACTCAATGTAGAGTTAGACAAGATCAATGTAGCAACAGTTACAGAAGGTGCATTTCAAGAGTTTATTCCTGTAGAAGGTACGGTTAACCCGAAAACCACAATTTTTTTAGATGCAATCGTAGGGGGGAATGTTGACGAGAAATTTTTAGAAGGCGGTGTCGAAGTTCAGGAAGGTGATACCATCCTTAAATTAGAGAATGACAACCTTGAGATGAATTACATTCGAGAACAGACTCAAGCCAACCTTTTACGAAACGATATAGAAAACACTAACCTAAGTTTACGTCAAAGGCTTTTTCAATCAAAATCAAGTATTATTAATTTAGACTTTGATATTGACGAAGCGAAAGACGCTTTTGAGAGAAATCAGCAGCTTTGGAATGACAAGGTTATTTCTGAACAGGATTACCTAAACTCGAAAAGGCAATTTGAACGCTTGATTGCTAGAAGAGTGAATGAAATCGAGTCAGCGAAGTTTGATTCTTTAAACGCTGTAACCAGTACCAAACAAAATGAAGAAAGGCTTGAATCTACTAAAGAGAGTTTAGAGATTGTAAAGGGAAACTTGAATAACCTTTGGGTTACTGCTAAAATATCTGGACTTCTTTCTACCGTAAATGTTGAGGTTGGACAAAATGTAAATGCAGGTCAAACCATAGCTCAAATTGATGATTTGAATGGGTTCAAGATTATAGCAAGAGTAGATCAGCACTATTTAGCCCGAGTTTATGACGGCTTAAAAGGAAGCTTCGATTTTGCTGGAAGCAATTACTCTTTAGTGATTCGTAAAATTTTCCCGGAAATCAACAATGGACAATTCAATGTAGAAATGCTTTTCGAAAATGAAGTGCCAGATGAAATTAGAAGGGGACAAACTGTGCCGATTAGACTTCAATTAAGTGAAGAGCGTCAGGCCATCATGATCCCAAGAGGGAGCTTTTTTCAAACTACAGGAGGCAATTGGATATTCGTGGTGGATGCTTCTGGTACTTTTGCAGAGAAAAGAAAAATCAGTATTGGAAATCAAAATACGCGTCAATACGAAGTGCTTGAAGGTTTGAAACCAGGAGAGCAAGTAATCACATCATCTTACGATGGTTACGAAGACAAAGACAAGCTTATTATTAAAAAATAATATATTAATTCACAACAACCTTTAATTTTTTCAAAAATGGAAAACAAAAAAAATCTAATCACAACTAAAGGGCTCAAGAAGTTCTACTACACTGACGAAGTGGAAACTACTGCCCTAGGTAACGTAAATCTAGAAATTAAAGAAGGCGAATTTGTTGCCGTAATGGGTCCTTCTGGTTGCGGGAAATCTACCTTGCTAAACATTATCGGTCTTCTGGACAACCCTTCTGAAGGAGAATTTTTCTTCTATGACGAGGAAGTATCAGGCTACTCAGAAAGACAAAGAGCTGAATTAAGAAAAAGAAACATTGGTTTCGTTTTCCAGAGTTTCAACTTGATTGATGAGTTGACTGTTTTTGAAAATGTTGAATTGCCGTTGATCTATTTGAAATATCCAACAGCGGATCGTAAAAAGCGCGTTGAAGAGGTGTTAGAGCAAATGCAAATCATGCATAGAAAAGATCACTTTCCACAACAACTTTCTGGTGGTCAGCAGCAAAGAGTTGCAGTAGCAAGAGCGGTTGTGGCAAAGCCAAACTTGATTCTTGCGGATGAGCCTACGGGTAACTTGGACTCAACTAATGGACAAGAAGTAATGTCGCTACTGACCAATTTGAATGAGAGTGGTACTACCGTAATTATGGTTACTCACTCCGCTTCAGATGCGGAATATGCCCATAGAATTATCAACTTGTTTGATGGTCAAATTGTCTCTGAGAGCATCAATTCTAAGGAGAATTCGCTCGTTTAATCGCTTACCTCAAATTATCTGAATAGCCCCGGTGCAATTCCGGGGCAAAATTTCACACGGCTTAAGGCAGCGTGTAAGGTCAATATTGTCTTTTGGATAGAAAACTGAAATCATGAAAAAATTAATATTTACTTTTTGTTTAGCCCTATTGGTAACTCCAATAATGAAGGCGCAAGAGGTACTCAGCTTAGATGAATGCATTAAGATTGCCCTTGAGAATAACCTTGAGATCAAAAGGGCAAGAAATAATGCGATTGCAGCAAAGGCTAACTTGACGCAGAGCAAGTTCAACTTTTTGCCTTCATTAAATGCTGGTGCCTCACACAACTGGAATGAAGGTCTTCAATTTGATAATACTTCTGGGTCTTTAGTAAACACTACTACTTTATCAGGCGGAGGCTCAATTGGAGGTAGCGTTACTTTATTTGATGGCTTTTCTAATTTGCTAGTAATGCAGCGTAATAAGATTCTTTATGATGCTTCTGAAGAGACCATAAAAAGTAACATTCAATCTACCGAAGCCAGTATCGTATTCTCTTTTTTACAAGTAATTACTACTGAGGAAAATCTTAAAATAGCAGAACAAACAAGAGGTCTTCTTAGTGAACAACTTGATAGAGAAGAGAAAAGA
>JBLIKG010000206.1:0-4648 GCA_047636255.1 Roseivirga sp.
TAATTCCACTACCGAGGAATTTCTTCCGCTCTCTTAAAGGCCATTAATCTGCCTCACTGAACTGCGTACTTTCGTTCATATCAAATTCAAAAAAGACATGAACAAATTGAAAACAACACTAATGCTTATTGTCATAAGCATTTTACCGCTTCAGCTGGTGGCGCAAAAATCTAACCTAGATGTACGAGTTGTGGGCAAAGGTCAACCTGTGATTATGATTCCCGGACTTACCTGTTCAGGTGAAGTTTGGGATTCTACTATTGCCGCTTTAGACGGTAATTACGAATACCATGTGATTACGCTGCTAGGTTTTGCTGGCAACCCTGCAATGGCTGATCATTAAGGCAAGTAATTGGTGAAGCGGAAAACGCGGAGATCGCAATTGAAAAAATTTTGGAGTTAAAACCTGAGCTCCTTTTCCTTGATATTCAAATGCCTGGCAAAGATGGCTTTGAACTCCTTCAAGAACTAGATGATGCTCCAGAAGTGATTTTTACCACTGCCTTCAATCATTATTCGATGAAGGCCTTCGATCATAATGCATTAGACTATTTGCAAAAACCCATTAAAGAAGACCGTTTGGCTTTGGAAAAAGCAGCCATTAAAATTAGAGAGAGAAACAGCAAGGCTGTCGACAAGAATATTCTAGGGTTAAAAAATCAGGTCTTTGTAAAAGATGGCGAAAGCTGTTGGTTCGTTGATTTGGCAGATATCCGTGTTTTAGAAATCATGGGGAGCTACACCCGCATCTACTTTAAAGATCAAAAACCGATGATCCCGCGCTCGCTCAATTATATGGAGTCGCGTTTGGACACTGAGGTTTTCTTTCGCGCCAATCGTCAACAGATCATCAATCTGAAATACATCAAACGCATCGAGCCTTGGTTCAGCGGTACTTTGAAAGTCTATTTGAAAGATGGAGAAGAAATAGAAGTATCAAGAAGACAAAGCATCAAATTCAGAGAAGTAATGAGTTTTTAAGATGGAAAGCTTAGTCAATCGTGCGCTACGGAAATTAGCCCTAAACACCATGATGGAGAGTTAGACTCATGTTTTTCAATTATTCTCAATTCACCGAAATCCATTCATTTTGTCGGTTGTTTATAGAATTCTTACGCAAGAAAATCATTTGGCCAATCCCGATTTATTTGTTGGCCACAACTGTAAATTTTTGAATTCTAAATTAAACAAGACCGAATTTCTTCGGTCTTGTTGTATACAAAGTGGATTATTTTTATAAGTGGATTACTTAACCATAATCAGCTGCTGCAGCTTCCATGATGGCCTCAGACATGGTTGGATGAGGGTGCACCGTTTTAATGATTTCGTGACCAGTAGTTTCTAATTTTCTTACCGATACAATTTCGGCTATCATCTCAGTTACATTAGCTCCGATCATGTGCGCACCAAGGCACTCGCCATATTTGGCATCGAAAATTAATTTCACAAAACCATCGCTTACACCACCAGCTTTCGCTTTACCTGATGCTGAGAATGGGAATTTGCCCACTTTGATTTCGTAACCTGCTTCCTTGGCTGCTTTTTCGGTATAACCAACTGAAGCTATTTCTGGCTGGCAATAAGTACATCCTGGAATGTTGTTATAATCAAGAGCTTCTGGATGGTGACCCGCAATTTTTTCAACGCAAATAATACCTTCTGCTGAAGCAACGTGTGCTAGTGCCTGACCGCGAACGATATCTCCAATGGCGTAAATACCATCAATATTAGTTTTGTAGAAGTCATCAACAATGACTTTACCTTTTTCAGTTTTTACTCTAAGTTCCTCTAAACCAAGACCCTCTAGATTCGTAGAAACACCAACTGCTGAAAGTACTACCTCAGCGTCTAATACTTCTTCTCCTTTTTTGGTTTTTACTGTGACTTTAGAAATTTTACCTTTTGTATCCACTGAAGTTACTTCGGCATTGGTCATGATCTTAATGCCTGATTTCTTATAGCTTCTTTCTAATTGTTTCGAAACTTCTTCATCTTCAACAGGAACAATTCTGTCCATGAATTCAACGATAGTCACTTCAGTTCCTATTGAATTGTAGAAATAGGCGAATTCTACTCCGATAGCTCCCGAACCAACAATCACCATTGAAGCTGGTTTTTTATCTAAAACCATTGCCTGTCTGTAGCCAATGATTTTCTTTCCGTCAATTGGTAAGTTTGGCAATTCTCTTGAGCGACCGCCAGTTGCTATTATGATGCTATTCGCTTCGTAATCTACTTTTTTACCATCGGCACCAGTAACTTCGACCTTTTTACCAGCCTTCAGCTTACCAAAGCCTTCTATATGATCAACCTTATTCTTTTTGAATAAGAACTGAATTCCTTTGCTCATTCCTGCCGCTACATCACGACTTCTTTTGATCATCGCATCAAAGTCAGCAGATGCTCCTTCGATTTTAATTCCATAGTCTTGAGCGTGTTGGATATATTCGTAAACCTGAGCACTTTTTAGTAATGCTTTGGTTGGGATACATCCCCAGTTCAAACAGATTCCTCCCAATTCTGATCTTTCGACCACTCCTACTTTCATTCCTAATTGAGAAGCCCTGATCGCTGCCACATATCCACCGGGTCCACTGCCTATTACTATTAAATCATACTTGGTAGCCATATTTTATGAGGTTTTTTCTAACAATGGGGCAAAGTTAAGCCAAATGTTCGCAAATAAAATATCGAATTGGAGGTATTGATCCTTTTCGTTTTCTTTGAATCAAGATTGAAAACGTTCAAAGGTTGTGGTAATGGCCAACAGCCTTTTTATTAAGCTAAAAAATATGGGTTTACTAGAAGGAAAAACTGCACTTATCACTGGTGCATCAAAAGGAATTGGCAGAGCAATCGCCACAAAAATGGCCCAAGAGGGTGCCAACGTAGCTTTCACCTATTTATCAAGTGTCGAGAAAGGTGAGGCCTTGGAAAAAGAATTAGCCGCATTCGGTATAAAAGCGAAAGGTTATCGCTCTAACGCGGCTGAATTTGCAGCTGCTGAAACCTTGATCAATGATGTTGTAGCCGAGTTTGGCAGCTTAGATGTGCTTGTCAATAATGCTGGTATTACAAGAGACAACCTTCTAATGAGAATGACCGAGGACATGTGGGACGAGGTAATGAATGTAAATTTAAAATCTTGTTTCAATACGGTGAAATCGGCTACCCGTACCATGATGAAGCAAAGATCTGGCTCAATTATCAATATTACTTCAGTAGTTGGCTTAAAAGGAAATGCTGGTCAAGCTAACTATGCTGCTTCTAAAGCTGGCATTATTGGTTTCACCAAATCAGTGGCATTAGAATTAGGCTCTAGAGGCATCCGTTCAAATGCGGTGGCTCCTGGCTTTATCGAAACTGAAATGACCGATGCTTTAGACGAAAAAACTGTACAAAGCTGGAGAGATGCTATTCCTTTAAGAAGAGGTGGTTCGCCAGAAGATGTAGCGAATGTTTGTGTATTCTTAGCATCGGACATGTCGGCCTATGTTACTGGGCAGACGATCCAAGTGGATGGCGGAATGCTGACCTGATCTTAAATTTGGTTAACGATTTTATTGCATAAAACTGAATACTTTCGCCCATAAAAGCGTTATTCGATCATTGGAATAAAGTCGTTAACCATTTGTTATTTGCAACGTAATCCAATCTGTTGAATCAACTTCAACAGTTCAAAAATTAATCAATACCACATCATAATTTTCAAAGCAAATTGATTTTCAATAGCCTTCTTCTTAAAACGGACTTTCCTTCCTGGTTCATTCTGGTCTGTTTTTTAGTAGGTGGACTTTATGCCTTTATTCTATATTCCAAAAAAACCAATTGGACTAAGAATACGAACAGATTACTTGCTGCTTTCCGCTTTGTCTTAGTCACCTTCCTCTGTTTCCTCTTAATGGGGCCATTGTTGAATCAGGTGACTTTCTTCGATGAAAAACCCGTGGTAGTGTTGGCAGTGGACAATTCGGCTTCCATGCCTGATACCTATGATTCGTTAGACTTCTTAGCTTTAAAAGAAAATATTGCACGCATTTCAAACGAAATAGGTGCCGAAGGCTACGAATTGCGGATTAGAAATCTTCAAGATTATCAAAGTGATGTAGAAAGCATTGATTTCGATCAGAATGCGACCAACCTTCAAAGTTTACTGAAGGGTATTGCCAGTGATTATGAACAGCAAAATCTAGTTGGGGTGTTACTCGCCAGCGATGGTATCCATAATTATGGCTTATCTCCACAATTTACGCAGCTTAATTTCCCAGTAATTACCATTGGACTAGGTGATACCATTCCAGCTCGTGACCTAAGTATCAAGAGTTTAAACTATAATAAAGTGGTGTATGAAGGCAATCGCTTTCCGCTTATCGCTGAGGTGTATAATAACGGCTTTTTGAATGAAACGGTAAGAGTTCAAGTCATTAAAAAGGGAAAAGTAATTGGTGAAAAGTCGATCGACTTGAAAGGTGATGAACAAATTAATTCAGTAGAGTTTATTCTTGATGCAGAGCTAAAAGGTATTGAAACCTATCAAGTTCAAATCGTTCCTAAAGAAGGTGAAAACTCACTTCTGAATAATAAAAAACAAGCTTTCCTCGAAGTTGTAGATAGTAAACAAAGAATTTTAATTGCTGCAAAAGCACCT
>JBLIKG010000207.1:0-4597 GCA_047636255.1 Roseivirga sp.
GTGCATACTAATGAAGAGTTCTATATTTGGAATATATTTTGAGTACATATCAAGCCTACCCAATTCCCTGTCCGCTTGGCTTAATAGCTGAATAACTTCCATATTGTCAACAGTCCACTGCCTGTTGATATAGTTAGGTTGAAAGCTTTTGTAGTAGCCTTGATTGATTCTTTGACCTGCTTTGAATGACTTCATGTTATCAGAAATTTAATTAAAGGTAATGCTTATTTAAGATTTTGGCAAAAAACTTAAATAAGAGGCTGGGCTATTTAAGTTTTTGATAAGTTAATTCTATAAATACTAAAGGATCAGTTTTATTTGTTACCCAGAATGTTACACAAATTTCTTATATTGATCTGTTAATCAATAAGTTGATAACTCTTGTCGGGATCACAACTAGCACGAACTAACAAGTGTTAATAAGATGCAAGCCACTGAAGAATAGTGGATTACTTGATGCTTAGGCCTATTAGTTCTCTTGTCCAATCTTGTTAATCCCAGTAAATTGTTATACAAAATTAACGTAACTACAAAAGTGTTCAATTTTAATCCAGTGCTATGATCTCATCAGAGTTTTCAATCTAATTAAGCCACTAACAGCTATTGAATTATAAGCTAGAGTCTAAAAATATCTTGAATCTTGCTACGAAATCAAACTACAACTTTTGATAGTCTGCTCTCAATAGGGCCTCCAATCTCTTGAATCTTGCTACGAAATCAAACTACAACTCCTGGTATGCAGCTGTGAATGGCAGTGTGGTAGTAGGTAAGGCAACGGATGGTACTTATGTAGCCGCAACCAGAAGGTGTTCTCATGAACCACGAAATCAAGTAGGGCTAAGAAATAATGAGTGGTATTGTACTGCACATGGTGCACGATTCAACTTACAAGGAAGAGGATTAAACAGCAATGGAAGCAACGGACTCACCATCTATAAAACAGAGTTAAACAATAATATTTTAAGGGTATTTTCTTAAGCACAAAGACTATGAAAAATTTCAGATTGATAATGCTATTGATGATTACCGCTTTTTTGAGCTTGGTTGCTTGTGATATTCCTAATCAGGAAGTCACTCCAATAGATTCTACTAATGCGAATGTAACGACCATTGATAATCCTTTGCCAGGTGGTGGCGATGGAGAAGAAGATGGTGATGACGATGACAATGATGATGGAGACGGGGATGATGATGATGATGGTGAAGACGACAATGATGACGGAGACGGAGAGGACGACAATGATGATTAATCCAAAAAAGCCTTAGTTCGAAAGAGCTAAGGCTTTTTTGGATAGAAAACACCCGTTGGCGTTATTCGTAAGTAACTGCTGTTCCACTGGCGGTGACCATCAGCATACTTCCGTTATGGCCAATGGTTTCATAATCTAAATCGATGCCCACAATGGCATTGGCGCCTATTGCTTTCGCATTATATTCTAATTCTTGGAGAGCGTTGTTTTTGGCTTCGCGAAGCACTCTTTCATAGGTACCAGAGCGGCCTCCAACTATATCGGTGATGCTAGCAAAAATATCTTTGAAAAGGTTAGCGCCAATAATGGCCTCTCCTGTGATTACACCGTGGTATTTGGTTATTGAATGACCTTCGATAGATGGAGTGGTTGTTAAAAGCATGTTGTTTTGAGTTAAGTTTTAAATGATAAACCGTGCTCAAAAAAGAGCACGACTATACATGCGTAAACTTCTCTATCAAAGTTTTATGATCGGGATAAGCGGAAGTGAGCTCGGAACGATCGGCTAAATGGAAATCCTCAAACTCAAAACCTGGGGCTACTGTGCAGCCTACTAGGATATAATCTCCAGAGACAATTTCGGCAGCAAACCAATAATGCTTTGGGATGACTACTTGTAGTTGTTCGCCTGCTTCTAAATCAATTCCTATTGTTTTAGCGCTTAGATCTCCTTGTGGAGAAATAAAGTGAATTTTAGCCGATCCACCCGTATGGAAATGCCAAATTTCATCGGAATTAAGACGGTGAAAATTTGAGTTGCTTTCGGCCGTCAATAAAAAGTAAATAGAAGTGCCAAAGACCCTAGACGACTTGTACCTGTCGGGTAATTTGAATTCATGCAGTCGGTCTTTTGATCGATAGGTTTCCTTGTAATAGCCGCCTTCAGGATGTGCTTGTAATTCAAGCTTTTCTATCCAATATTGAGCAGATTTAGTCATTGATGCGTCTTCTTTTAAAGTTTAAAAAATCACTTTTGTGAAGCCATTTCTACATTGCAGATGATCTCAATCATTGGTGCAACAGAGCCACCAGCACCAGAAACGCCAAATTCATTTCTATCTACCGTACCTTTCAGTTGAAAACCTGCTTTCTTACCTCCGTCTCGGGTATCAATTGTACCAATGTGCTGTGCCTCTAACACGACTTCTTTCGTATTGCCTCTCATGGTTAAATCGCCAACCACTTTGTACATGTTATCACCAGACTTAGTAAATGATTTACTCACAAAAGTTACCGCTGGATGATTTTCCATATCGAAAAAGTCTGCTGATTTTAAGTGAGTATCCCTTGCTTCAACCCCAGTATTGATGCTTGATACCTGAGCATTAAAAGAAATTTTTGCGTTGCTAAAGTCTTCTGCTGTTCCTCCCTCAACTGTCGCTTCGAATGAAGTAAACCGTCCATTTACAAACGAAATTCCTGAATGTTTCGCATTAAACAAGATGCTTGAATGGGCAGGATCTAATTTCCAGTTTTGGCCTTTTACTTGATTTACAGAAAATAAGCTGAATACAATAAGGACAGGGAGTAGTAGATTCTTCATAAGGGGGAGTTTTTAATATTTCAAATGAAATTAGTGATTTTATAATCACCAACACTTCTTTTACTCTGGCGAGTTACATTCCTTTTAGAGGAGGTCAAATTTTTGAGCCATTAAATTTAATAAGGCCATTTGGTTTTTCGTCCTCACAACATTTTCGTCATCAAAAGAGATTTTATAATAAATATCTCCATTAAGATAATCTGTAAGAAAGCGAACAGCCATTATGTAAGTCATATATATGCCGCCAAAATAGAGATTTTCTTTTTCAATTGGTGAAATAAAAGGAGCAACCGATTTCATAAAGCCCTCGCTTAGTGCTTCAAAGATTTCATCTCTGAAAATTACTTTGTCGAAGTCTCTTTCCGATTCTTTAGTGGGTGAGATGCAGGTACGCATTAAGTCCCCGAAATCATAGAGCATGCTTCCTTCGCCCACAGTATCTAAATCAATTACATATTGGAAGGATGACGTTGTTCTGTTCAGTAAAATGTTGTTAATTTTTGTATCGTTGTGACACACTCTTAATGGTAATCCATTGAGCCAGAGTGAATTCATTTTTTCGTTTATCCAAGCAAATGATTCGACTTGATGAACTAAACTAGCTATTGAATTTAACCGTGCAACCTTATTCTTTTCCTTCGCTTCCCCTAACTGCTTGAGCCTTAACTCAAGATTATGGAAGCCTGGAATTACCTCTTTGAAATCGGAAGGGTTGAGCGAGTTGGTTTGCTTCAAAAACTCTCCAAAGCCATAGGCAGCCTCAAAAGCTTCTTGAGCGGATTCAACGCTAGAAGGCGCATAGGCATCTGAGATAAAGCGCTGCATTCTATAAACGCCATTTTGAGTGAAAAGAGCGTTTTCGCCTTCTAGAGTCAAAATTTCTTCTACCAATATCGAAGGATTTGGCAAAACTTTGAGAAGCTTTCTGTTCTCCACAATATTCTCAACCAAAGGAAAAACGGATTGATTGATTTTTTGAAGAAGATATTCGGAGTTTACGCAAGTTACTTTCCAAGTGGAATTGATATGGCCTCCACCGAAAAGAGCAATGGAGACCACTTTATCCTTGATTTGAAAGCGGGAAGCCGTTTCGAAAACGACTTTCATTAACCTACTTTCGATGGGTATTTACCATCGGCTATCATTTTGTTAATTCCGTTTACCACATGTGGTTTATCTTCTTGGTAAGTAACACCAAGCCATGAAGCTGAGGTAGGTACTACTTTCACCGTAGCTTTTCCTTCTTTCATCAGATTGTCAACTTCAACTGGAATAAAGCATTCTGCTTTCGGGTTTTCGTGATTCTGCTTTACGAAATCAATAAACTTTGCTTCAAAGTCGTCAAGTACAGAAGTTGGGAAGCCCCAGAAGTTCATCGATACATAGGTTTTTGGATCGAGCGTATGACGAGCACCATCTTCTTCGTAAGAAATCTCATCTCCATCCTTGCTGATGGATAGAGTTTCTTTGATTCCAGTGAGATTCATCTTAGCATCTACTTGGCAAACACCACGATTCACAGTACCGTGATCAGATAGCGTATTGACCAATCCATAACCCATAATCAAATGCTCATTGGGTTTCAATGCTTTCATAGCAGCAACAACTTCGGTAAATGATTCTTGACCGTAATAATCATCGGCATTGATGACTACAAAAGGTTCGTTGATCAAATGCTTTGCTGCTAAGATGGCGTGGGTTGTTCCCCAAGGCTTCTTACGATTGGCTTCATAAGCGGCAGTATGCTGAGTGTATTCATTTTGGAAGGCATACTCCATTTTGATTTTCCCTTTGAATCTATCCT
>JBLIKG010000208.1:0-4595 GCA_047636255.1 Roseivirga sp.
TGAAGACGAAGCGATGACCTTTACGGGGAAAGATAACCTAGAGGAAGCCCGTGAGGCTATGAAAAAGGATGCCAGTCGCTTTGTGATTACGCAAGGGAAAAATGGAGCTATGATTTTTGATGGTGATACCTTTATCGACATTGAAGCCTATCCGGTAAAAGCGGTTGATACTAATGGAGCAGGCGATATGTTTGCAGGAGCCTTTTTGTATGGAATCACTAACGGAATGTCCTATGCTGAAGCTGGTAAATTGGCTAGTTTGGCCTGTTCAAAAGTGGTAAGTCAGTTTGGGCCGAGATTAAAGACTTTCGAAGTGCAAGAGGTTTTACGTACGTTGAAATAATCTATTCAATTAATATTCCATCCATCTGAATGAATTTCCGTTGACCCCAGTGTCAAACTATGTTCCCGTTTTTGGGTTTAAGTTTAAATTCGAATTAAAATCAATATGTATATGTTAAGAAAAACTAGTCTATTATTGATGCTTATGTCGTTTGTCGCATTCGCGGCTAATGCACAAAACATCGAATTCGAAGAATATGACATGGCCAATGGGCTCCATGTGATTCTTCATCAGGATAATACCACGCCAATTGTCACAGTATCAGTGTTGTATCACGTTGGTTCTAAGAATGAGCCCAAAGGTCGTACTGGTTTCGCTCACTTTTTTGAGCATTTAATGTTCGAAGGCTCTCCAAACATTGGCAGAGGTGAGTATTTCAAAATCATCGAAGCGGCAGGTGGAAGCCTTAACGCAAACACTTCTAACGACAGAACTTTCTATTTTCAAACGCTGCCTTCCAATCAATTGGAATTAGGGCTTTACATGGAATCTGAAAGAATGCTCCATGCCAAGATTGATTCTACAGGAATTGCCACTCAAAAAGAAGTGGTGAAAGAAGAAAAAAGGTTGAGAGTGGATAACCAACCTTATGGTTCTGTGATTTCCAATATGCTAAAGAATGCTTACGGGGGTACAGGTTATGAGTGGGCACCGATCGGATCTTTCGAAGATATCGATGCAGGTACAGATCAAGACTTTGTAGATTTCTACAATACATTTTATGTACCGAACAATGCAACTTTATCAATTGCTGGAGATATTAATATCGAAGAAACTAAGGTATTAATAGAAAAGTATTTTGCTGAAGTTAAAAGAGGGACTAAAGAAATACCAAGACCTAAAATTACTGCTCCAAAATTAGATGGAACTGTAACTGAAACGGTTTTCGATAATATTCAAGTGCCTGCTTTGATCCAAGGCTATAGAATGCCGCCTCAAGGAACTGACGATTATTATGCACTCCAAATGTTAACTACACTGTTGTCTGGTGGTCAAAGTTCAAGATTTCAGAAGACTATTGTAGATGAAAAAGGAATTGCTTTAGCAGTTCAATCCATTCCACTTGGATTAGAGGATGGGGGTTTGTTCATCAATTTCGCTATACCGAATCAAGGTACTTCTATAGAAGACTTAGAAACTGAAGTTGACGCGTTAGTAGAACAAACTAAAAATGAGTTAGTGCCTGAAAGAGAATTTCAGAAGGTGAAAAACCAAATCGAAAACAATTTCATTTCAGGTTATGGTTCTGTTCAGTCGATTGCAGAAAGTTTGTCTAATTATCATGTTTACTTCGGAAATGCAGGTTTGATCAATACAGAAATTGAACGCTACATGAAAGTAACCAGAGAAGACCTTCAAAAAGTAGCGAAGAAATATTTTGTACCTGAAAACAAAGTGGTTTTAACATACAGGCCTAAAGCCGAACAAGAGAAGCCTGAAGAAAGTAAAATCAAGAAAGAAGGAGGAAATCAATAATGAAGAAGCTATATATCATTGCGTTAGCATTAATTACTATTAATGGCTTCGCTCAAGTAGATCGAACAAAATTACCTACTCCAGCTCCAGCGAAGGAAATACAAATCGGTGATTTTGAAAAATTCACACTAAAGAATGGACTGCAAGTAATCCTTGTAGAAAACGATAAACTGCCTACACTAGCTTGGACATTGACCTTCGATGAAGGAGTGATTACAGAAGGCGATAAATCTGGCTTGGCTGGAATGTTCGGCCAGGTAATGAGAGCTGGTACCACTAACATGAGTAAAGAGAAATTAGATGAAGAAATCGACTTTATGGGCGCAAGCCTCAATGTTGGGGCATCATCAGTTTCTGCTTTTTCGCTTTCTAAATACAGCGAAGATATATTGAAGTTAATGGCTGATGTTTTATTCAATCCTCTTTTTCCTCAGTCGGAATTAGACAAGGTGAAAAAACAAACCATTACAGGTTTAGCGACTTCTAAAGACGATCCTAATGCTATTTCAGGCATTGTAAGTTCGGTAGTGAATTACGGAAGAGATCATGCTTTTGGAGAAATGACTACAGAGGAAACTGTGAATAATGTCACCTTGGAGGGTGTCAAAGCACATTACGCTAAGTTCTTTAAGCCAAATATCGCTTATCTAGTAGTCGTTGGGGATATCAAAAAGAAAGATGCTCAGAAATTGGTGAACAAGTATTTTGGAGATTGGAAGTCTGGAGAAGTCAAAAAAGAAGAATTTGTAGCGCCTCAGCCAGTTACAGCAACGACTATTAATATTGTTGATAAATCTTCTGCTGTTCAGTCGGTAATTAATATCACTTATCCTTACGATAGCAAGCCAGGCAGTGCAGATGCAACAGCTATTTCTGTATTGAATCAGATTTTAGGGGGTGGTAGCTCTGCAAGGTTGTTCACTAATCTAAGAGAAGACAAAGGCTACACTTATGGTGCTTATTCAAGCATGGGGTCTAGTCGATATAGCGCTACTTTCTCTGCGAATGCAAGCGTTAGAAATGAAGTGACTGACAGCGCAATGGTCGAATTCATGAGTGAATTGAACAGGATTAGAGAAGAATTGGTGACTGCAGATGAGCTGAGTTTGGCTAAGAATTCTTTGAGAGGAGATTTTGCCCGTTCATTAGAAAGAAGATCTACGGTGGCTCAGTTTGCTTTGAATACTGAACTCAATAAACTTCCTGCTGATTACTATGCCAATTACCTTAAGCGTTTAGATGCGATTACTGCTGAAGACGTAAGAAACGCGGCTAAAAAATACATCAGACCTGATAAAGCAAATGTTGTGGTAGTAGGCAAGGCGGAAGAGATTGCTTCGAAACTAGCCAAGTTTGGCCCAATCACCTATTATGATGTAGAGGGGAATGTTTTTGATCCAGAAGCGGCCAAGGCAGCTGTGGGAGGAGTTGATGCAAAAGCAGTTATTGCTAAATATATTACAGCAATAGGGGGAGCAGAAAAACTAGCGTCTGTTAAGGAGGTTAAAATGGTCATTTCTGCGTCTTTTCAAGGACAGCCTTTAACAATCACTTCAATTAAAAAAGGCAATTTAAAAAGTAAGCAAACAGTAGCTGTAAGCGGAATGACAATGCAAGAAATGGTTTTCAATAATGGTGAAGCCAAAATGTCTGCTCAAGGTCAATCTCAAGCGGTTCCTGCTGGGCCACAATTGGATGCTTTGAAAGATGACGCTGTTTTGTTTCCAGAGCTGTATTACGAAAAAGCTGGCTATACTTTAGAAATGGTTGGTTCGGAAGCTGTTGGCGGAAAACAAGCTTATGTAATGTCGGTTAAGGCGCCAACTGGAATGGTAACTAAAAGATATTTTGATCAAGAATCTGGGCTTCTGTTAAAAGATGATGGTGCCCAAGGCCCCAAAGAAGTTGTTGAATATCAAGAAGTTTCAGGAATCAAGTTTCCTAAGAAAATCAAGTTGACTATACCCGGTTTAGGCTTGCTCGAAGCAGAGGTGACCATCGAAATCAACGCTGGTATTCCAGATACTGAATTCGTGATTAAATAATTGATTAGAGAATAAAAAATCTTTTGAAAGCCATTCGTCTTTTGACGGATGGCTTTTTTTGTTTTGCATGGTGTTTGACATAAAGAGCCAACCAACTTTGGAGACGAGTTCTAAGTGCTTTTGGTAATTAATATTCAATCAAGCAGAGCTGGCTCATTCCATAAGTATGAAATAGATTCGAGGTTTTATGCGTATAAAGGGTATTTTAAAAAGACTTAAATTACGAACCTTATTATCCTTTTAATGTAGAATCAATGAGCAGGGCGATATTCATTTTTGTTTCGTTTCTAATTATATCCTTCAGTTGTTATCCGCAAAACAATGATTATATACTCGAAATCAAAAAGTACCAAGAAGAGCAAAATGCGGAATTTAGAGATCCAGATCATTCTCCATTGACGGCCAAAGAGATCAAAAATTTCAAAGGGCATGAGTTCTTTCCGATCAATGAAAAGTACAGAGTCAATGCGCGCTTTGAACCTACCCCAGATGCCAAGCCATTTCCACTACTTACCAGTAAAGGAACGACTACCCTATATAAACAGCTTGGAACTCTATATTTCACTTTAGATGAAAAAGACTACACTTTGGAGGCCTACCTTCAGGTGAAACGATTTATGGCCCCGGGTGAAAAAACCTATGTGTTCCTTCCCTTAATAGATGCCACAACAGGAGTGAGTACCTATGGTGCTGGGCGATACTTGCACTATGAAGGCATTCCCGAAGGAAAC
>JBLIKG010000209.1:0-4592 GCA_047636255.1 Roseivirga sp.
GAATTGTGTTCTTATTCGAGGCCGAACCAGTGAAAATACCATGGTTGAAAATCAATGCTTTTCTAAGGGCTGCTACGTCAAAACCGAACTCAGCTCCAATCATTAAGCCTTTGCCGCGCACTTCCTTCACTTCAGGAATTGACTTCAATTCTTCTTCTAAATAAGCACCTAATTTGGCTGCATTTGCCATGAGTTGCTCCTCTTTCAAGACCTCTAACACGGCCAATGAGGCGGCACAAGCCAAGTGATTACCTCCAAATGTAGTGCCCAGCATACCATGCCATGGCTCAATGGAAGGCGCGATTAAAACACAGCCCACAGGAAATCCATTTCCCATTCCTTTGGCCATTGTAATCACATCAGGGCGAATTACAGAATGCTGATGAGCGAAGAACTTTCCTGTACGGCCTGCACCAGACTGTACTTCGTCCAAAATAAAAACGGCTTCATATTGCTTGCACAACTCTTGGGCCTTCACCAAAAAAGAGCTCTCAGGCATATAAAGACCCGCAACACCTTGAATTCCTTCGACAATAAAACCTGCCACATCATCTTCAAAGGCATTTTCCAAAGCCTTTGAATCATTCATGGGTACAAAAACAATATCGTGCCCATCGTTGAATGGGGCAATAATTTTAGGGTTATGAGTCGCTGCTACCGCCCCCGAAGTTCGACCATGAAATGCTCCTTCAACAGCAATTATTTTTCTTCTGCCCGTATGGAAAGAGGCGAGTTTTAGCGCATTTTCATTGGCCTCGGCACCACTACTACACATGAAAATTTGGTAGTCGTAGTACCCCGATATTTGGCCCAATTTATCTGCCAATTCGGTCTGCAATGAATTCTGCACTGCATTGGAGTAAAAACCAATCTTCGAAAGTTGATCCGTTAACCTCTTGACATAATGCGGATGGGTATGCCCAATCGAAATCACCGCATGTCCACCATAGAGGTCTAAATATTCTTTTCCTTCTTTGTCCCAAAGTTTAGCGCCAAGGGCCTTTACAGGCTCTATTGGATAAAGTGGATATACATCAAATAATTTCATAAGCGCAGTTAAAAAGCCGAAGCCTTCAAGTTCAATCCTAATTTTTCATCCAAGCCAAACATGAGATTCATGTTTTGAACGGCTTGTCCGCTTGCCCCTTTCAAAAGGTTATCTATAATGGAAGTGACTACCAAGTAGCTGCCATGCTTTTCTAAATGAACAATGCACTTGTTCGTATTGACTACCTGCTTGACATCAATTGGAGAATCGCTTACCCAAGTAAATGGATGGTCTTCATAATATTCCTTATAAACACTTATGGCTTCTTCTAAAGGCCATTCGCAATGCTGATAGGCCGTAATTAAAATGCCACGGGTAAAATTACCTCGGTACGGAACGAAGTTAATCGGCTTATCGAACCAAGGCTGCAACTGCTGTAGGCTTTTGCCCACTTCGTCCATATGCTGGTGAGTAAAAACTTTGTAGCTAGAAATATTGCTATCTCTCCAACTGAAATGAGTACTTGCCGATGGCTGAACTCCTGCTCCCGTAGAACCAGTAATTCCAGATAAATGTACTTCGCGAAGCATTCCATTATAAGCCAACGGCAATAATGCTAATTGAATTGCAGTTGCAAAACAGCCGGGATTGGCCACAAATCTCGCTTTCGAAATTTCCTCTTTGTTTAATTCCGGAAGGCCATAAATTGCTTGATCTCCGAGTCTAAAATCCTGACTTAAGTCGATAATTTTAATCGTGTCTGGCAATGCATTCTCTTTTAAGAATGAAGCTGAAGCTCCATGACCGATGCACAAAAAGAGCAGATCAATGTCTAAAGTCATTTCATCCGAAAACTTCAGATCAGTTTCACCAATTAAATCAGTGTGCACTGAAGTTACCGGCAGGTCTACCTGACTTCTGCTGTGGATAAAAACAACTTCAACTTTAGGATGATGAATCAAAATCCTAAGCAACTCGCCCCCTGTATAGCCAGCCCCACCGATGATACCAACTCTAATCATTTTCTTGATTTACTTGATGATAGATAGCATTCTGATTTCCAAAAATCTTAGCGAAGCCTTTTACATCATCGCCTGTCCAACCTTTGTTCATTTCGCCATAATGGCCAAACTTGGCAGACATCAAATCATGAGCTGATTCAATGCCAATCAGCTGATAGCGATAAGGCATCAGCTTAAAGAACACTTTGCCCGTAACAAACTTTTGGCTGCTGCTGAGCATAGCTTCTAAATCGCGCATTACTGGGTCCATAAATTGACCTTCGTGCAGCCAATTGCCATAGAAAGATGAAACTTGATCTTTCCAATAGATTTGCCACTTGGTGAGCACGTGTTTTTCAATGGCTTGATGACCCTTGATGGTAAGAATTGCTGCAGAAGCCTCGAAACCTACACGTCCTTTGATGCCAATAATAGTGTCTCCCACATGGATATCTCTTCCTATTCCGAAGGGTGCTGCAATTTTTTCTAAAGCTTGAATGGCCTGATACGAAAATTCATAAACTGTTCCGTTGATGGACTTTAGTTCGCCTTTTTCGAAACCTAATTCTAAGTCCTCTTCTTGCGTTTTGGTGACTTGGGTTGGCCAAGCTGTTTCCGGTAAATATCCTTTAGAAGTAAGCGTTTCTTTGCCGCCAACCGAAGTTCCCCAAAGTCCTTTATTGATGGAATAAGCCGATTTAGAGAAGTCCATATCGACACCCTTGGAGGTTAAGTATTCAATTTCTTGCTCGCGCGAAAGTCTCAAATCTCTGATTGGGGTAATGATTTCAGCCTCGGGCAGGTAAGTTTGGAAGATCATATCAAACCGAACTTGATCATTGCCAGCACCTGTACTGCCATGGGCGATATAATCGGGAGCCAAAGTTTTGGCGTATTTGGCAATCGCCATGGCTTGGCTCACTCTTTCGGCACTTACAGAAAGTGGATAGGTGCTGTTTTTCAGAACATTTCCAAAAATCAAATACTTGATTACGCTACTGTAGTAATTCGAAGTTTCCTCAATCGTTTTATGACTAGCAACACCCAAATAGTAGGCACGTTTTTCAACAGCTACGAGTTCGTCTTCGGAAAATCCACCTGTATTTACCAATACCGAGTGCACTTCGAGACCTTTCTCTTCAGTTAAATATTTAACACAGTAAGAGGTATCTAAACCACCACTATAGGCTAAAACAACCTTCTTCTTATTTGTCATCGCTATTTTTCTTTTTATTCTCAGGTCTTAACAGAATACTCTTTTTGAATTTTAACCAACGCTCGAATAGACTGAAGTCCTTATCCAATTCACGCCCTACCCAAACAGTACGTTTTGGCTTCACGTTTTGCTCCCATGCTGGATTGTAGAGCATTGCAGTACATATACAGTTCTGGCGATTTTTTGCGGTGAGAATATCGAAATTAACACAGCTTTGGCAGCCCTTCCAAAAGTCTTCGTCTTGGGTGAGTTCTGAATAGATTACAGGTTTATAGCCCAATTCAGAATTGATTTTAAGCACTGCAGCACCTGTCGTTAAACCAAAAATCTTGGCTTCAGGGTACTTCTTTCTCGAAAGTTTAAAAACAGCCCCTTTGATTTTCTTCGAAAGCCCTAGCCCTCTGAATTTTTGACTTACAATCAGTCCAGAATTGGCTACGAATTTCTCGTGACTCCAAACTTCGATGTAACAAAAGCCAGCCCATTCACCTTTATCAGTGATGGCAACAACTGCTTTTCCTTCCTTCATTTTTAAGGAGACATACTCGGGTGTGCGTCTGGCAATACCAGTACCTCTAACTTTAGCTGAGTTGGCTATTTCTTCTATAATTTCATCGGTGTAGCGGGTATCTTCCTCTGTCGCTACTCTTACTATGAATTTTGTTGATTCCATTCTTTTTGGGCCATTGGCTGATAAAGAAACATACAAGATGAATCAATATGACCAAACTGCTATTATGTAATTATTATGTTAAAAGAAAAATCGTGGACTAGAACTTCACGTAGAGGTTCATTAAATATGTAGGCGACTACCGCCTAAAAAACCTAGGAGCATAAACAGATATCTTCGACTCAAGGTTTTCTTGAATTGAGATCTGCGGGTTCGATATGGAAAAATTCTTTGCCATTTTTAAAAGGAGGAACAAAGGAAGTAAAAAGATCAAACTTCTAAAGAGTATTACCCTGTTTTTTTGAATAATACGATTGCAATCGAGTTTTTAAAGAAAAAAAGCCCCGACTGATTAGAATCGGGGCTGCAAGTAAAGAGTTAGGTCATCCGTTTTGTTAAAGTACCCGTCCATTCGGATGAATAACGAGCGGATACTGTCATTAATTTCCTCTTCAAATCTAATGACCAGTTCCAGATAAAAAAACTATTTTAGCTAAATCTTATGTTGATGAAGCCGTGATCCGAAAAACAGCACTGATCCTCTTTACCTTTTGGGCAGCCTTTTGGTTTGTTGCGATTATGATTGCATTATCCCCTTTCACAGTGATTCCTAGGTTAATTAGTCCAAAACTCATCAAATTCAGTTATTTCTTTGCCCGTGTTTGGGTCTTCATGTGGTCGTATATCTCTTTTATTAGATTTAAGACGCATGGCAGA
>JBLIKG010000210.1:0-4570 GCA_047636255.1 Roseivirga sp.
GTTGCGATTATGATTGCATTATCCCCTTTCACAGTGATTCCTAGGTTAATTAGTCCAAAACTCATCAAATTCAGTTATTTCTTTGCCCGTGTTTGGGTCTTCATGTGGTCGTATATCTCTTTTATTCGATTCAAAACGCACGGCAGAGACCTTATTCAAAAAGGTCAGCCTTATATTTTTACAATTAGTCATACTTCCTTCTTAGATGCCCCAGCTATCCCGATGGCAAGTCCAGTACCTTTAAAAGGTTTGGGAAAGAAAGAATTAGCGAAAATTCCTCTTTTCGGATTTATCTCAAGCACATTTGCGGTTTGGGTAGATAGAAGTAGTGAAGAGAGCCGCAAAAAAAGCGTTCAAAAATTGATTGAAAATCTCAAAAGTGGCATTTCCATTTTGGTAGCACCAGAGGGAACGCGAAACGATACCGCAGATCCGCTACTTCCTTTTTTCAATGGACCTTTCAGGTTGGCCATTGAAACAGGTATTCCAATTATGCCGCTGATCATTTATAATGCAAAAAGGCTAATGCCGAAAGGGCAATTAGGAGTAAGGCCTGGTACAATTCATAATTATTTTTTACCAGCTATTTCAACCCAAAATATGACCATGGATGACCTTCCTGCCTTGAAAGAACAAGTTTATGAAATAATGAAATTGAAAATCATAGAGCTTGATCAACAGAATAAGCACTAATTTGGCATCCATTTTGGAATAGCCTGTATTCAACCAAACATTTAAGCTTATGAAAACTTTTTTACACACTCTTATGGCGCTTATGGTGTTCACTATTGTAAGCTGCGCTACTGGGAAAAATGCATTGGACAAAGGCAATTACGAAACTGCCTTAGACCGGGCCATTAACAGACTACAGTCTAATCCAGACAATAGAAAATCTCAGGAAGTACTTAGAGAAGGTTACCGCTTGGCAAGCAATTATCATATGGATTATATCCGCACATTGCGTGTAAACAATGATCCAAATAAATGGGAAGCCACATATTATCAATACAGACAACTGAATAGTTATTATTCACAAATTCAGCGCTGCCCTGCTTGTTTGAATTTGGTGAAACCAACTTCATTTATTTCAGAAGAGCAAGAGGCCGGTCAAAAAGCGGCCGAATACCAACTTAACTTGGGAAACGAGGCCTTGGCCACTAACACTATTGAGGGTGGAAGAAGGGCATTCAGACATTTCAACTTTGCTCTAAATTTTGATCGCAACTTAGTGAACATTGATAGTCTGTTGACTGACGCACGAAATATGGGGACCATAAGGGTGCTGGTGGAAAGAATTCCTATTCACTCTAGAAGTCTTGAATTAACGAATGAGTATTTTGAAAACCAAATTCTAGAGTATTTGGATGGGTTTAGCCAAGGTAGATTCGTACAGTTTTTCACTCGAGATGAAGCCGAACAAATTGACCTTCAACCCGACCAAATTGTTTCCATGGTTTTTGATGATTTCGTTTTAGGCCAAACTACTATTGAATCAAAAACAAGAATTGTTAGCCGAGACAGTGTTGTCGTTGGCCAGTACAAAGACAAAGCTGGCGTTAGCCATGATGTTTACAATACCGTGAAAGCAGAATTGACCGTGAATCGTAAAACTTTATCTTCTCAAGGGGTGATGAATTTCGAAATTCGGGATGCTTACACCAACAGGATTTTGACGAATAGAAAATTACCTAGTCAAGATGTATGGGTAAGTGAATGGGCTTCTTTTAATGGTGATGAACGCGCCTTGAACAGAGATGAAATTGAGATGAGCAGAGGACGAGAATTGCCTCCTCCACCTCCACAAACTTTGTTTATTGGTTTTGTAGACCGCATCTACGATCAAATAATTGGCAATATTCGCGACTACTACAGGAATTCGGATTTATAAACTTTGGCCTATCTTAAAATCCACTGTCTTTATTGACAGACCCTGAGTCAAACTCAGGGTGACATGGAGTTTTGAGATAGGCCTTGAACCATTTTAGAATAAATACTATGACCAAACCACAAGAACCACAACCTAATAATCCGCTGCACGGCATCAAGCTGTCCGAAATTGTGGAATTTCTAGTCAAAAAATATGGTTGGGAAGAATTGGGATCTAGAATCAACATCCGTTGCTTTACCACTGATCCATCAGTCAAATCAAGCCTTACTTTTCTGCGCAAAACTCCATGGGCAAGAGAAAAAGTAGAGCAGCTGTATTTACGCTCTCGCTGAAAATGGCGCTAATAACTTGAACCCTATTAAAAAACAAGCCTAAGGTGATCGTAGAAAGGTTTTACTACTGTTTAACCTCTCCAAAAGTGCTCATTCATAGACAAGACGAACACATTAATTCCTGACACCATGGGAACATCAACTTTTGGAGAGGTATTCCTACATTTAAAGTCGAGCTCAGGTTATTACTTACTTAAGGTTAGGATTCCTTGCTACCGCATCTATCCTCCTAAGTTTAATGCTAACAGCGTTGAAAAATCAATGCGTAAAATAACACCCTAGATACTTTCCGTCAGAAGAATTTTTTAACGTTTTAGCAACAGTTTTCACTAACTTCCTTTTTAAGCTAAACTTTTTCAACCATGAGAAATTCCATCATTGCCTGTTCATTTCTATTGCTACTTGTGCATTCTTGCAACCCAAACACCAAGTCTTCTGAAACCGCTTGGTCTGACCTTTTCAATGCTCAAAACTTACAAGGCTGGGACACTTATATTGGCCCCTTGTACAATACGGACTCGTCAGATTATGTTGGCCAACCTATGGGCTTGAATAACGATCCAAATAAGGTTTTTTCTGTTGTTCAAGTGGACGGGCAATCTGCCATAAGGATTTCTGGAGAAAATTTTGGCGGAGTTTCCACCACTAAAGAGTTTGAGAATTACCATTTGCAATTGCAGTTCAAATGGGGTGAGCTGAAACACGTTCCTAGAGACCAACAGAAAAGAGATAGCGGTTTACTTTATCATGCCGTTGGCCCACATGGAGCAGATTTTAATTTTTGGATGCGTTCACAAGAAATGCAAATTCAAGAGGGCGATTGTGGCGACTATTGGGGAGTGGCTGGTGGTGCCTTTCAAGTACCTGTGATTAAAGAAGGTGAAAACTATATCTATAGCCCGAAAGGAGAAATGCTCAATTTTAATGAAACAAGTGAATTCGGCAGGCGTGTCATCAAAAGCCCAGACAATGAAAATCCTTATGGCGAATGGAATACCGTTGACCTTTATTGTTTTGGCGACACTGCAGTTCACGTGATCAATGGCAAAGTAAATATGATCTTATATCATTCGAGCCAACTGGAAGGAGATGAACTGAAACCATTGACCAAAGGCAAAATACAGATACAGTCCGAAGGAGCTGAAATCTTTTACCGTAATATTAAAATGAAACCAATTGCTTCGCTACCCAAAGAATTCAATTGAAGTCAAGCCTTTCAATAAAATTAAATTTTTACACCCTCGGTAAATCCAAGTCGATAATAGTTCTCGTTTATTGGTCACCACTGAGAGAAAAGGTCTTTATTTATTCACCTAAACAAAAAAACCAGATACTAAACGGTATCTGGTTTTTTATTGCTCCAAAACTAGACTTATACTTTCTAGTTATTAGTCATGGCATGAAGCAAATCGTGTCTTGTAATGATGTGTACTTCGTTGGCTTTGTCACGAATCATAACCGCTGGATTGTCTTTGGTTATTACTGATGAAAGTACATCAAGCGTATTGTCTGGCGATACAAATTGGAAAGGTTTGTCCATCACTTCAGAAACAGCCTTTTCTCTTACAGATACATCATCAATCATATGAGCCAGTAATTTAGAGTCAACCAAACTACCTACAAACTCATTGTTATGCATCACAGGTAATTGAGAAATACCCATTGACGTCATTAGTTTAATGGCCTCGCTCACGGTTGAATTTTGATCAATCGTGGTCAGTTTACCATTGCCATTATTTTTGAAAATATCAGCAGCAGTTTCGAAGGCCCTGTGCTCAACGAATCCACGGGCTTTCATCCACTCATCGTTGTAAACCTTACCTAAATATCTTGTGCCATGATCAGGTAAAATAATTACCATCACATCGTCTTCTTTCATGTTTTCTTTGGCCCACTCTAATGCCCCTGCCACTGCAGATCCGCAAGACCAACCACAGAATAACCCTTCTTCTTTAGACAGTCTGCGGGTCATGATCGCACCATCTTTATCCGTTACTTTAACGAAGTGATCAATCATATCAAAGTTCACATTCTTAGGTAGAATGTCTTCCCCGATACCTTCTGTTAGGTAAGGATACACTTCCTTTTCATCGAAAATTCCAGTCTCTTTATATTTTTTGAAAACCGAACCATAAGTATCAATTCCTACCGAAACAACATTTGCATTTTGCTCTTTTAAATATTGAGCTGTTCCACACATTGACCCTCCAGTACCTACTCCAGCAGCATAATGCGTAATTTTACCCTCAGTATCTCTCCAAATTTCTGGGCCAGTGCTTTCGTAATGGGCCACGGTGTTCGACATATTATCATACTGATTCGGATAATAGGAATTCGGAATATCCGCATT